>CANKGI010000056.1 GCA_947481365.1 Bacteroidota bacterium
GTCCCATTGGGTCTTCTAAAAAATCTTTATCAACTTGCCCGTATAAAAGCATGGCCTCCCATTCTTCACCTTTTAATAGAAAAATATCGCCAAGCTCGAGTTTGCATTGTGCTTTAAAACGGCTATCAAGTCGTGGCATAATAATGAGCTCATGAAACAAATTGATGCTAAGCGGAATATTATTATTGTAGTATGCTTCAATCCTAGCTAAGTCGCGCTCGGCAGGTGCCGAAAAATAATTACGACCATATTCGTTTAAAAAATCGTTGTAATCTTTTTCCAGTGTTTTTAAATCAACTGCAGAATAATTTCCACTGAAAAATATTTTTTTATTTTTAGCCTCTAACATTCCGATACGCGAATTCACGTAATAAGGTTTGTCCTTTCCTAAAGTAGAAACGTATGAAAAAACAGAAGCAGCAGCATCAAATTTTTCGTTTGATACTGCAAGATTGCCAAGGTCAATTAATCTGCGACCTTCTTCTTTATATCTTTTATCAAAAGCTTTTGTTTGAATAAATGCATTTTCGAAATCTTTATGCTGCACAAACATCCAAATAATCATTTCGCTTAAACTTTCATTGCCCGGAAACTCTTTTATTTTTTTTAGTAAAACCTGTTTGAGCATTTCATATTCGTTGTCGTTTTCGAGATAGGCTTGTAAGTAACCTTGTATCTCGTCAATGTATGCAGGATTGGCTTGTAGCGCATTCAGGTATTCGTCAATCATTTCTTTTGTTTGACGTTTGTTCGAATACAATTCGGCAAGTTGTATGCAAAATACCTGAGGGTTGTTTCCGTTTAATTTTCGTCCTTTTAAAAACACACTAATGGCATAATCCGTTTCGCTGCGTTTTTCAAAAGCATTGGCAGTTTCAATAATTAAATCTTCGTTTGCTTTTAGTTTATTGATAATTTCATCGAATTGCTTTTTTGCTTTTTCGACATTGCCCGATTTTTTGTAAACGAACCCCAAATCGACAATAAAATAGGGGTTGCCATCATTTTTGCGAATTTGTTTTTTTACAATCTTCTCTGCATCATCAAATTTTTTCAGGTTGAAATAACAAGTTAAAAGATTGTCGTAAATGTATGTTGATTGCGGATTTCGATTTAATACACGTTCATATAAATCGGCAGATTTTGCATATTCTTTATTGCTAAAAAATTGCGCAGCAAGTTGCTCGTCTTTGTCTTGAGCAATCAAGGCAAAAGGCAAAAGGCAAAAGGCAAAAGTGATGATACGCAAAAGCATGAAGTGCGAATATACTAATTGAACGAACAGTCTACAGAAATGTTTTTTTGGATAATGTTTAAATGACAAACTTATACCCAACACCTCTAACCGATTGAATATACTGAGGGTTTTTGGCATCAACTTCAAAATACTTTCGGAGATTTAGCACAAAATTATCAATGGTTCTGGTGTTTGGAATAACGGTATAATCCCAAACAACTTTTAAAATATGCTCACGACTAACAACTTGGTTTTTATTATCGATGAGTAATTTCATTAGCAGAATTTCTTTTTTTGTAAGGGCTATTTTTCCTGTCACACCATTCGCTTCATAGCTTTCAAAATTGATAAAGTTGTTTCCGAAATTGAAAATGGAAGATGTTGCTTTGTCGTTATTTAGAATGCGTTCATTTTTTTCAATTAATTTTTTAACACGTAACAGCAACTCTTCTAAATCAAACGGTTTTGTTAAGTAATCGTCAGCGCCTTTACGTAAACCGTTTATTCTATCTGCAGGCGTATTTTTTGCCGAAAGAAAAAGAACAGGAACAGTGCTGTTGTGCAACCTGATGTTTTCGCAAACCATTAAACCATCCATTTCTGGCAACATGATATCAAGAATAACCAAGTCAAATTTTTCTTCTCGAAAAATTTTTACAGCTGAGCTTCCGTCTCCAACAGCACGAACCTGATACTGTTCCATTTCGAGATTTAATTTCAATGCATGTTGCAAGTTCTCTTCGTCTTCAACTAGTAGTATTCTTTTCATTTTTTTTAAACTCTATTTCGAATATAGCACCTTGTGGACTCTTATCTTTAACAAATATATCGGCCTTGTGCAGGGTTAACAAATTTTTTACAATGAATAACCCAAGTCCTGTTCCTTTATTTTTTCTCGTGTTTTCGTTTCCGGCACGATAGAAACGCGAAAACAGATTTTTCTTGTCTTCATCATCAATGTTAGGACCTTCGTTGCTTACCGATAATTTTGTAATCGAATGATCTTGATGAAGTGAGATTTCAATCACCGTATTTTCAGGAGAATATTTTGCAGCATTGCTTAGCAAATTATTTAAAATCATCACAATTGCATTTTCATCAACCGAAAGAAATACATCTGGTTCAATATTTTTTACAATTTGATGGTTTGATGTACGAGGAGCAATAAACTTGTCAATGGTTTCTGAAACCAACACACTAAAATTCGTTAATTCAAAATAAGGCTCGTATTTATGGTTATCAAGTCTTGCCGCTATTAATAGGTTTTCAACAAGATCGTGTAAACGTTCTACATCGGTCAAAGAATTTTTTAATATGGTGTCGGTTTGTTCTTCAGTTAATTTTCGTTTGCGCAATGTTTCGATATAAAGCTTAATTGAAGCAAGCGGTGTTTTTAATTCGTGCGTAATGGAGAGTAAAAAATTACTTTGTTGTCTTTTTAAATTTAATCGATTTTGTAAACTTTGGTATATCCAAATGATACCCCAAAATAGCAACAATACCATAACCACCCCTTCGAGCAAATACATCCAGATTTTTCTATCTAGATTATTTTTTATTAAATCGTAAGACTCCTTTTGAGGACGAATAAGATAGTAGTCAAGCGGGTTTTCTTTTTCGAGATCAAAAATGATTTCGAGTTTCGGAAAATTGTGATAGAAATATTTTTTTGCTTCAGTTGTATCACGAAAAAACTGATCCTGTGACGCTCCTTCCATATCTACGCTTGCTTTAAAACAAAGCAACTCCAGATTTTCTTTTTCGTGTTTGTAAATCTCTTTGTTTTCGAGAATATGAGCGTATGTCCACCATGCAAATGCAGCGATGATATAAAGCGATAAAAGAAAGAAAATGATACGGGTTTTTTTCAAAACAGCATTTTGTTTAGAGATCCCAAACAGTTTTTCGTTTTCCTTTTGCAAGATATTTTTTCATGTTCAGCCAAAAAGCGAGGCATAAATAAATAATGATGGGCGAACCCATTGTGATAAACGAAGTATAAATAAAATACAGCCTAATGGTTGAAGATGAAATGCCAAATCGTTCTCCAAGATAGCTGCAAACGCCAAAAGCGTGCTTCTCAAAAAAGTATTTGATTTTTTCCATAACGATACGAATTTACACTAAACTTTGTTAGTTGCCTAAAAGTTTTAAAAGGACTGTTTTGGCAAGGTGTGAAGCACTTCCCATCCGTCAGCCATTTTATATTTTGGGTTTTCGGGTAAAAGTGCATTTATCAGGATAGTTGTTCCAACGCCAACACCAGCAGATATTAGAAAAGTTTGAGTGATTGTATAAGAATTGTTTTTATATAAATTAGACAGCAAGATGTATGTTCCGGCAATGTTTCCCAAAATTAATGCAGACTTAAGCAACTGCCGAGAGGTGGTTATTCTTCGAAATGCTGTAATGTCTTTTATCAATATTTTTCGATACACATATTTCGGATTGTTCTCAACTATTTTTTTTAGCGGACCGAAAATTTCTGGGTCAATACCGAGTGTAATGGATGAGTCGGTTATATCGGTGATAGTTTGTTTTACAAATTCGTTTTGGCCAAGATAACCATTGTGTTTTATCGACAATTGTTGACCAACTTTAATCTCAATTATTTTATGTTTTGTACGATTTACGAAATACAGATTTTGAGCAAAAACAAAGTTCACACAAATCATGTATGCGATAAGAACAAAAATACGTTTACTCATTTTTTATTAAAATTTCTTTTCCAATAATACAATTCAAACAGTTTAGTCGTGCACAATAGTTATTTTTTAATTGTAAAAGGGCCTGCGAATCAAATGAAGAATTTACAGGAACGTTTAGCTTTTTCCAAAATCGAGTAACGGCATTGTTTTCTGGTGCTAATATTTCAAAAAGAGATAACGATTTTTCACATAGGTCGTCAAGCGATAATTTTTTTCCGTATAAAAACATAAGAGGAATTACAGAATTGATCAGCAACAATTCGGTTGCGGTATCACCAAATTCCGTGTTTTTAATTTTGCTTTGTTGAGAATGAAGCAACGAAGAATTAAGTTTTTCGTTTACCGGTATTTTGTAAAGATTTTTTATGGAAGGTAAATCTTTTGCCTCGAGCACTCTTGAAAATAAATGTGATGATTTATAAATAAGCATTGCAAATTGTGCCAGTCTTGGTGTTGGAAAATTTGCTGGACGCGTACGAGCAAATTTCCAAATACTTTTATCTAATGGTTCGAGTGCATATTTTGATTTCATGAAATCAAATTCTCGTTTCATTAATGCAATATAATTATCGGAGTGAGGCTCTTCTAGAAATCCTGCTACTCCAAACACAAGAGCTTCAATTTGCAATAAACTGTTTTTATGTTTTGACAAAACAGTTATCGGTAAATTTTGTGCGAGCCATTCAAATGGCTGGGCATTTATTTTCATACCAAAATACCTTGCGGTAATTGTATAAAAAGTTTCTTCCCAGTTATTATTATTCTGTATAAGAAGTTCATTAATATGCTCACATTTATCTTCAAGTCGTTCAACAAGAAGTCTGTTCAACCAGTTGGTAAGCAAGGGTTCTTTTGGAATAATAAATAAGTTTTCGCAAGCAATTACATTTTGGTTTAATTGCAATTGCTTGTACTTTCTTAACATGAGCGGAGGGATGATATTTCGTAGCTCTAAAACAGGAATTGGTTTTCCATTTTCGTAACATACCTCAGCATCGTGATGATATACAACATGTAAAATTACATTGTTGTATTTTTTATCAGTATGGTGTTTGTGATTTTTCCAATCGGAAGATTTCAAATGAATCTCAATATTTCCGGCCCATAAAGTAGTTCCAATTTTTATTTTGGCATTAAAAAAATCAGGTCCGGCATCGGTGTTGAGTGTACCCGAATTAACGATATGAAGGGGTTCACCTGAATGAGTTTGCAGGTTTCGTTTCATAAGCGTTCCACTGTTCCATATGAAATGAAGTAGTTCTTCTTTCACAAAGGCAAGATAAAAAAATATTAGGAAATGATTTTAAAATCTTCCAATAATTTTTTCATTTCTACACTCATTTGTTTTGCTTCGGCATTTGCCTTTTCTGCAAAATCTTTTCCCGAACTGGCATAAATGATACTACGTGATGCATTAATCAATAAGCCACAATCGTTGTTCATTCCGTATTTTGCAACTTCACTCAAACTACCGCCCTGAGCACCAACCCCAGGAACAAGTAAGAAGTGATCAGGAATTAATTTCCTGATTTCGCCAAGTGCTTGTGCTTTTGTGGCACCAACAACAAACATCAAATTTGAGGGATTGCCTATTTCACATGTTTTACGAATCACGGTTTCAAATAATTTCTCATCACCGATTTGTTGCAATTCATAATCGGAACTTCCCGGATTTGAAGTTAACGCAAGAACAATTGCCCATTTGTTTTCATATTTAAAAAAAGGTTCTATCGAATCTTTCCCCATGTATGGAGCAATTGTAACCGAATCGAAATGCAAAGTTTCGAAAAATGCTCGAGCATACATATCGCTGGTGTTGCCAATGTCGCCACGTTTTGCATCAGCAATCGTAAAAATGTTTTTAGGAATATACGCCAACGTTTTTTCCATTGTTTCCCAACCTTTACTTCCAAGCGATTCGTAAAACGCTGTATTTATTTTATACGAAACGCAATGGTCGGCTGTTGCGTCAATAATTTCTTTATTAAACGCAAATACCGGATCGGCTTCATTTAATAAATGCGAAGGTATTTTTTTGATATCGGTATCGAGACCAACACATAAAAACGATGATTTTTTTTTGATTTCGGAAATGAGATTTGTTCTGTTCAATTTAAAAAAGAAAATTTAGTTCAACTGAAAAATTATGAATACTGCCTCCAGTATTATCTGGTTTTACTAAGCTAGGCCATGGTTTTCCCTCGTTAATATCGGTCAATCCATATTTTACTAAAACTTGAAAACCTACAAATGGAGTATAAAATTGTGTGCCAACAATAGCCAAAATATCATTTTTGTTAAGTCCGGGAGCATCGGCTTCAGGCAGCTGTTGTCCGTACTTGTACATTGATGAGTTTAACAAATAAGAGTATTGAATTCCCGCAACCAGATTACTCGTTTTTGTTTTATCTAGTGCAAAAACAAGTGTTACCGGTATATCAAGATTATACGTTTTAATAGCAGAGTAATTACCAATTATCTTTTCGAAATTACTACCTCTGAATGATGCACCAAGTTCTGTTTGAACTGCAAAACGAGGTTTAAAACGGTAGCGAAAAAACACACTTCCATCTAAACCAATACTCAAGGTAGAATTTGTCATTTCAGTACCAAGCATTGTTGATGTACCGGCACCGAATTTTATTCCAATCTTTAAAGGATCACTGTTATCGGGTATTACAAAGGCTCCTTCATCTTCATTGTTATCAATTGCTGTAGAATCAGTTTGCTGAGCAAAACCGTTTCGTGAAACAACCAATAGAAAAAAAATGACAATGAATCTTCGCATATTATATGGGCAACACAAATCTACATTAATCAACGATTTGTAAAAACATAAAGTATTATTAAAAACCCAACAGCGAATCGTCATTCAAATCGGGGATGGATTCTTCGTCAGAAATATGAATTAATTTTTCTTTGGCACGTAAAGAATTTTGCATAGGTCGCCATATAAACTTTACACTAAACAGTAAACCGTTTTTTACTTCATCTTTTTGATATGTAAACGAATTTATATCATTGGTAAACATAAATTTTTGCCCACCAACAATGCCTAATTCTGTACCAAGCGTTAAATTGTTTTTAAGCCTAAAATATAGAGTTGAACCAAGTACCAAAGAACTTGACCTGAACATAATTGCGTCATTATAATTTGTCGAATAACTTCTGTTACGATATCGGTTGATGCCACCATATGGATACATTGCAACCGAATACATGAGCTTGTTATTAATGATGTGCAAATAATTAATGTTATACGGAAGAGTAATCGTAAGAAATGATTTATTATGAAAATTAAACCGTGCACCTAAAATAGGTAAAAGCAAACCATTGTTTCCATAGTATCCAAAAAGATAGGTGTATGCAGCGCCAACATAATAAGAAAATTTACTGCTACATCTTCGTGTATATAAAAACAATCCTGCGTAATTTATCACAGGATTGTTCATGGTGAGTTCATCTTCGTTTAGTTGAAGGTTAGTGGTTGCCGCTAAAGTGTTTTTTTGTTTGAATTGATACAATGCACCAAACCCAAATCTTCCATTAATAAGTACCCGCGAGTCATAAAGGTAACCAATGTTTATGTTTGTTAATTTAATATTGGGTGTGATAAAAGCACAAAAAAAGTTTGACAATCCTTGTCCAGTTTTTTCAATTTTTTTAGCATAAACAGGAATGTAAAATCCTGCACAAAATGATTTTGAAGAAAACGTTCGATTAAGCGAATCACTGGTAATGGTGTGCGATGGTTGACTTGTTAAACTGAATGAAAACTTGGTTTGCTGTAATGCGTTTTGATAAAAAATCTGCGCACTAGATGGGTGAAAAATAAAGACACAAAAAGATAAAATCAGAATTAGAGAAACTGATTTAATAAAATGTTTCTTAGAAAGAATAATCATCACAGTGCAAATATTCAAATAATAATTTATTATATTCGGATTAATAAATTAAACCGTAATGAAAAATTTTTCCAAAGGCATAATCATTTTATGTGCTGTACTTCTTGTTTCTACATTCACCAAAGCGCAGTCAGTACACAAAAATCCGGCAGTAATTATAAACGATATTGGAACCCACAGTCGGGTTTTTTCACAATCGAATATTATGGGCAAAACGGCCACCTGCAATACCGATACAGTAAACTACACATTTAACAAAACAACAGCTTTTCAGGCGTTAAACCTCACAACATCGGCAAGTGTTTTTGCGCAATGGTATCCAGCACCGCAAGCTTTAACAGTTTATGGTTTTGATTTTTATGCTTGGCAAACTACAGCAACAAGTGCAGTCGTTTCAATTACGTGTAATATTTATAATTCAACGGTTGATTCACTACCAACAGGTTTACCTCTTCGTTCAGTTACTGTTAATGTTGACTCGAGTTTTGGAGGAGGATTATTATCTGTTTTGCGTAAGCAGGCAATATTTGCAACACCGCTTACAACCAACCAACCTTATGTTCTTACCATTGAAACATCTAGCTCGGTAAACGTTGCTGCTGTTGCTAATAGTTGGAGTGCAGCACCTGCAAATGGAAGAAGCCAATGGTTGAGCTCAATAAAACTTGGAAGTACATTTGTAAGGAGTTATAATATTTCTATCGGAACATCTCCTTCTATTTATCAGTTCAATGCTGATTTTATTTTTCAACCATACGTTTCATATTCTCTCACATCAGGATTTAATATTAATTCATGTAATGCCGGAGGTAATACAGTGACATTTACAAACACATCTTCTCCTATTTTATTTAACCCGTTTTATAGTGTAAGAGCATTTCAATCTATACCACAATTAAGTTGCTTATGGGATTACGGAGACACAACAGGAACTTGGTACACAGTAGACGGAACGCATTCATACACATATCGTGTTCCTCATTCGGTGAAATTAAAAGATACACTTTATGGTTGGATGACTGGATGTGCAGACCAAACAATTCAAACATTAAATGCAGCACCTGCACCTGCACCCGCTCATAATAATGGTCCACTTTGTATTGGGGCAACTTTGAGGCTTACAGCAGATACAATTCCTGGAGCCAATTATTACTGGACGGGACCAAATGGATTTAGCGCAACAACACAAAATCCAACTTTAACTGGAGCCAATATTTCAATGATTGGTAACTATAATGTAAGAGCGATTATCGGACAATGTTCATCCATGGTTGCAACAACATATGTAAATGTTATCAGTACCCCGAGTGCAACAAATAATGGACCTTTATGTGCAGGGCAAACTTTAAATTTAAGTGTTACAAATATTACCGGAGCATTATATTCTTGGTCAGGTCCAAATGGATTTACATCCACATCGCAAAGCCCATCAAAAACGGGTACAACAATTGCCGATTCGGGAGTTTATACAGTTACTGTTACACTTGCAGGATGCGGAAGTATACCGTATACAACAACTGCAGTAATTAACAAAGTACCAGCAACGCCAACAGTAACGAATAATGGTCCACTGTGTGTTGGCGATAATTTAAATCTTACGGCAACGTATTATTCGGGAGGAACATATAATTGGAGTGGGCCAAATAGTTTTACATCAACACAACAAAACCCAACACGACCATTTGCACAAAACACTTTTGCAGGATCTTATACAGTTTCCATAACAAATAACGGATGTACTTCCGGTGTCGGTTCAACAACTGTGATTATCAATAATGTTCCGACAACACCATTGGCCGGAAACAACGGACCACTATGCAGTGGGCAAACCTTAAGTTTAACAGCTTCTGCAATTTCGGGAGCAACCTATAGTTGGAGTGGGCCGAATGGTTTTACATCAACTACACAAAATCCAACACGTACTTCATTGTCAACATTAGATGCTGGAAACTATAGCGTAATAGCAACTGCAAACGGATGTCCATCACAAGCTGGAGTAACTTATGTTGCCATAACAACACTCACTCCAACGCCAACAACAGGAAATAACGGACCTCTTTGTCCGGGACAAAACTTACAATTAACAGCATCAAATATTTCGGGAGCATCATATAGTTGGAGCGGACCAAATGGTTTTACATCAACACAACAAAACCCAACTGTTAGTAGCGTTACCGCTTCAAATGCTGGAATATACAGTGTTACGGCAAATACTTCAGGCTGTGGAACATCATCATCAGGAAACACAACACTAACTGTAAACGCATTACCAAGTGCGCCAACAGCCGGTAATAACGGTCCGATTTGTAGTGGAGATTCTCTTCATTTAACAGCATCGAATGTTGCAGGTGCATCGTATTTTTGGAGTGGACCAAGTGGTTTTAGTTCAACACAACAAAGCCCGGCTATTCCTGCAATGAATAATACAAAAGCAGGATTATATACAGTTTACGTTACCGTTACAGGCTGTGGAACTTCACCAACATCATCAACAACTGTTCAAACACATGCAGTGCCGTCAACACCAACAGCTACTAGCAGTCAGCCATGTGCTGGAGATTCGATTGTATTTGCATGTACAACATTTGGTGTGGGTCCAAATACAACCTATTCATGGAGCGGTCCTAATAGTTTTAGTTCAACTTTAAAAAATCCGATTCTATATAATTCTACAGCATTAAATGCCGGAACATATAGTGTAATTGTTACCGATTCGGGATGTAAATCACAATCAGCACCAACAAGTGTAACAGTAAAAAGCATTCCTGTTGCACCAATTCCATCAAGCAATGCACCAATTTGTGAAGGCTCAACTTTGTTGTTAAGTGCAACAGCTGTTTCGGGTGCAACATATATTTGGTCGGGACCAAGCAGCTATAATTCATCATCACAAAATCCGATCATATTTAGTGCTGTTTCTGCAAACAGTGGAACATACACCGTTTCTTCAATTATAAATAAATGTGTGTCGTTGCCGGCAAGTGTTACAGTTTTAATAAACCCTTTACCAACAACACCAACAGTTAGCAATACAGGTCCTAAATGTGTGGGCGACAATATTAGTCTTTCGGCATCGAATGTTTCAGGAGCAACATACAGTTGGACAGGTCCGGGAGGATATGCATCAACATTGCAAAATCCGGTTCTCACAAATGTTACAACAGCGATGTCGGGAATTTATAATGTGATTGCAATTTCATCAACGTGTGCATCACCATCGGCATCAACTACTGTAATTGTAAACACGTTTCCTCAAGCACCAACATTAAGCAGTTATCCTGTAAGTGGAAATGGATGTACTGGCGACAGCATGATGTTGTTTGCCAGTTCGGTTGCTGGTGCAACATATAATTGGACGGGCCCTGCGGGATTTGGTTCAACGCTTCAAAATCCGGTTATTAAAAATCTTTCGTTAGTTAATGCAGGAATTTATTCATCAACCATAACAAAAGGAGGATGTACATCATCGGCTCAAACATTATCTATTTCGGTTAACACAGCGCCAAATACAGGTGCTATAACAGGATTGAATGCTGTTAAAAATTATTCAACGCAGGTTTATTCTGTAAGTGGTTCACCAGGGTCTGTTTATTCATGGAGCGTAACGGGTGGAACATTTTCGGCACCGAGCAGCACCAATTCAGTTTCGATTGTTTGGGGAGCACCATCATCAACTGCAAGTTTATCGGTTGTTGAAACTGCACCCACAGGTTGCAGCGGACTGCTAAAAAAACTTGATGTTACCATTACGGCAAATACAGGAATTACCGAAAATATCATGAAAAATGGAATGGTAAAATTGTATCCAAACCCGGCAACAAAAGTTGTAAATGTTGATTATGATTTATCGCAAGCATCCGATTCAAAAATTGATTTTGTGAATATTTTAGGGCAAGTTGTTTTATCACAAACAACATCATTAACTAAAAAAGAGCAAACTCAAATTGATATTTCATCGTTGCAAACAGGTGTGTATTTTGTGAATATAACTGTGGGTGATGAAAAGAAAATTGTGAAACTAACAATTGATTAATAAACTAAAAATAGACATCATATGACTATCATGTGATGTCTGTTTTTAATGCCTCATTCAGTACAATTAAATAATCCTCTTTTGTCATTTCATTTGCACCCAACCTTTTTAAATGATCGGTAATGTATTGTGTATCGAGTAAAATAAAGTTGTAAGATTTCATCCATTCAACCAAATAAACCAAAGCAACTTTTGATGCATCGGTTTCTTTAAAAAACATCGATTCGCCAAAAAATGCCCTTCCTAAAGCCACGCCATATAGACCGCCAACAAGTTTGCCGTCATTATTTCGTGTTTCGAAACTGAAGGCAAAACCCATTTCGTGCAGCTCGCAATACACACGAATAATTTCTTCCGAAATCCATTTGTTTTTTCTGTCGGAACATAATCGTATTACCTGTTCGAAACTTTGATTAATGGTTACATGAAATTTTTGTGAACGAAGTGTTTGCCTTAACGATTTACTAATCTTTAATCCATCGAGAGGAATGATACCGCGCATTTCGGGTTCGTACCAATAAATTTTTTCGTTCTCGTCTTCGTGAGCCATCGGAAAAATCCCAATGGAATATCCATACAAAACTTGTTGAGTGGTTAAACTCATTTCATTAAAAATCCAGAATATTTTTATTCGATTCCGAATTATTCATCGCTTGCTCGAGGTCGTTGTATTTTACTTTAATGAGATGAAGCACTTCTGAGTTTCCAATACGTTTATAATGACCGATACTTTCGAGTTTATTAATGATAAAACCCAATGTGAGATGAGAAGTATCGAGTGCCGGAACAAAACAATGTTCTTGATTATATTCTTCAATTGTTTCGGCTATCAAATCACATTTGAGCATTACCTCAACAAGCGTTTGACAAAGGTTTAAAGGAAGGTCAAGCTCATCTGAAATCTGATTTAAGTCGGGCGACTTTTGTGCGTTTTTAAAACGTTTAGCGATGTAATTTAATATGTACAAACTATAAAGCATTCGCATTTTATGGCTGATGTGCGATGATTGAATATCACCGGTTGACTTTACAAGATTTTGAACGCAGTATGAAATTTCGGCACCAACCAAAACAATCATCCAGCTATATTGAAGCCAAGTGATAAATAATGGTATAGAAGCAAAGCTTCCATAAATGGCATTATATCGCGAAAGTCCAACCTGCAAAACAATATACACCCACTGAAAAATCTGAAAAATAATTCCAGTGATAATTCCTGAAATCATTGCTGATCGAGGCTTCACACGTGTGTTAGGCATCACCAGATAAATAAGGAAGAACAAAATAGATGTTGTGATATATGGCAAGAAATTGATGCTGAATAAAATTAATTGCTCGAGTGCATCATTGAGGTATTCAATTTTTTCGGCAAATATTTTAAGATAGGATGAGATAAAAATATTGACTGCACCTGTAATGATAATGAGAATGGGTGCAAGCAACATGATAGAAAGGTAATCGGTAAATTTTCTAATCCACGTTCTTCCTTTGTGCACAAACCAAATAGAGTTAAACGCATTTTCGATATTGGATAAAACCTGTATAACCGACCAAATGAGGAGCAACAAACCAAAGCCAGCAATCCAACCACCTTTTGTATGGCTAAGCATATTGTGTGAATAGGTGAGCAAATTATTGAGTACATCAGGTTGATTGGCAAATGCACCTTTGAGTTGTTCGGTTAAATAATCTTCTAGCCCAAAACCTTGAGCTATACCAAAAATCATGGCAATAACCGGAACAATGGAAAGAACCGTATACATTGTAAGTGCAGAAGAACGAAGTGGTAAATTTTTTTCATTATATCCTCTAATACCAAGAATGATAATACGAACAGTGTAAACAAACCATCGTCTCCAAAGCGGTATCGATTCGAGTTTAACATGCCACACATGGTCAACCAAAGTGTGTTTTATTTTTTTGAAATTTAATTTTGCCATGTTAAAATAATTTTAAGGTTTCTTGGTACAATATTACGGTTCCAATAATTAACACCAATGCAAGAACAATTTTTTTAAATATTGTTTCATTGATCTTGTTCAATAATTTTTTCCCAATAAAAGTTCCAATAAAAGAAACGATTATTAAAAAGGGTATCAGATAAATCATGTCTTTGGTAAAATAACCATGATCAATATAAATCACGCTCCTGCTTATATCAACACCAAAATCGATAGCTGCAGAAGTTGCAATAAAAACATTTTTATGTAAATTAAATGCTGCCATACTTATTCCCCGAACTGCGCCACCTGTGCCATTAAACCCGGCAATAAACCCAGCTAATGATCCGCTGATTATTGCGTTTGGATTATTTGCAGGCAATTTTATGTTAGGAAAAAACAAGAGCAACAAACTGAAAATAACCAAGAATGCGCCAAGTGTAAACGCAGCCCAATCAAATGATACGATGGTTGTTAAGTAAGCACCTAAAACAACAAATCCAACACTCGGAATTCCATAATAAAACAGCAATCGATAATTGACATGTTTGCCAAATAAAACCAACTTACTGGTATTACTAAATACATGAAGAATTCCAGTTATGCCAAGAACAAACTGAAATGAATAAAAGAATTGAGCAATAGGAACGAAGAAAACAGATGAGCCAAAACCACCGATTGTTCCAAGAATTTCGCACAACAAAGCGGCAAGCAGGAAAATCAGATCGCGCGACATATATTAATTGTCATAGCCCAAATTTGGGGCCAACCATTTTTCAATATATTCAACACTTTCGCCTTTTCGTTTTGCATAATCTTCCACTTGGTCTTTTTGAATTTTTCCAACACCAAAATATTTTGATTCGGGATGAGAAAAATAAAATCCACTAACAGCAGAAGCAGGGTGCATGGCAAAATTTTCGGTGAGTATTATTCCCGTGTTTTTTTCTACTTGCAATAAATCAAATAATATTCTTTTTTCGGTATGGTCGGGGCAAGCAGGATAACCTGGTGCAGGACGAATACCAGCGTAATCTTCTTTTA
>CANKGI010000057.1 GCA_947481365.1 Bacteroidota bacterium
TTCCTTCGTTTGTAGAAATGTTTAACGAAACATTTTTTAGCATCATTAAAAACTTCAGCGTGTAAACGAGTGCAGGTGGTTTTTTCTCTGGTTCGATAACTTCAATTTTATCTTCCTGCTTTTTGTCTTTTGTTAATCCTGTTTTCGCTTTTTTCTGAACCTTTTGTCCGGGATTATTAATCTGACTAAGATATTGAATTTTATTATAAAGCGACATAAAGTTCACATTGAAATTCCAAGCTTGTACCCTCGAGTTCGAAATTTTATTACCCAAACTATCGGCTGCCGGTGGTGCTTGTTTCCATTGGTAATTTGCCGTATAACTATACGATGATTGTGAAACCCAATCAAAATAAGGAATTTTCTTGATTGGAATTTCATAATTCACTTTTCCGGTTTGGTCAAATTGTGTGATTCTTCCTCCGTTCCAGAAATGATTCCACATGCTGTCGGTTTTTGCAGGAGTAGCATCGCTAACTTGCCCCATGGGTTCATCAACACGTGATTGAACTGTTGCGTTGTAAATAAAGTTTATGCTATTGGTAACTTTATAATTGAAATCATAATAACGAGTCATCGTAAACAATTTATCGTATTGTGGTTGAATAATTGTTGACGGATCATCGTTGTTGCGATTTACAGTTACACCATATCTTCTCTCTGCTTCAACCCTTGCTCCCCACGATTGTGGCAAATAATACAGATTGATATCTTTTATCAGACTTAAATATTTTGACTGAATAATTTTACTGAACGGCTCGAATGGTTTTGTTAAAAAAGTGTATTGATACATTACTTGCCCTTTGTAATTTTTGAGCATGTAATATTCAATGGTTTGATTTCTTCTAAAAGTTTCGACATACGAATACGAAAGTGAGAAATTTTCGATGTCGTAGAAATTGGTTTTCTTGGTTGCTCCAACTCTATTTTTTCTTACATTGGTAAAGTTAAATCCTCTGCGAGATGTAAAATCATCGGCAGCCATACTTATTCTGTCTTTCCTCAAAGGATCGGTGGTTTCCGAAATTTCTTTTTGCAATTTTGTATCTTGATTTAACGGATCGTAAAGTGGCCTGATTAAGGTATTTCCGTAAGAGAAAAACATTGGAATACTGAGTCCGGTATTTTTAGGAAAGAACTTTCCTAGTTCGAAACTCGATTGCAAATCGTAATTATATTTATCGTTAAAACTACGCTCGGTAAGTTTTTTATCAATGCCCCCAAAACCAACACTGGTAATGCTTCCCGTTAGTTGAACGTTTCCAAAATCGGCAAGCTTAGTTTGCAATCTGCCTGTTGCAGCCCAACCTCCACGGTTATTAAAATCGGTCATACGTAATTCGTCAAACCACACTTCACCGCATTTATTCAAACCATCATCAGTACCTCCGGGTACTCGTTTTGGATTTCTAACACCAATCATCATTACACGAACATTGCTCAAATCGGGTAAACCAACAACAGTGATTCGCTGATTACCTATTTGTTTTTGATAAGGAACAGTAAACGCATAGTTGGCATTTGTGCGTTCAATTTTTGCATCAATAAAATCTTCGAGCGTAATGGTCATTTCATTTTCGAGCGGCCATACCGAGCGGTCGTCATTATGACTTGGCTGTGTAACTTTCAAAGGCATTTCATACTCGTAATAGTTATTAGTAAGGTCACTTCCCAAACGAATAAAAGCTCTCATGTCGCCATCATTCAATTGGTTTCCTTCGGCATGCATAAACATTCGTAATGTTCCGTATTGACGCAAATCAACTTTGGTATTTTTAAATACTCCACGAGCATCACCATCTTTTAAATTACATACTGCTAATGATATGGATTGTTCGTTTTGTTGTATTGGTTGTGGCGAACTAAAATCAACCGTTCTTGAAATTCCGGGAGGAACAACATATTCAATTGGAGTACGTGTTGCATTTTTTTCGATGCTTAATGTAGATACTACAAACTTGGTATTGTCGTCAGGATTACTTGGTTTGTTTTCTTTTCCGGCTTCAAGGTTTCCTAAATATTTTCTCCAATCGGCACGCACTAAATTCATTGCTGCCAAACGAATAACCATGTTATCACTAAACCCACGCATGTATGTTCTTAAAAAACGTATCGATTTAAAATCGATAATTTCTCCAACTTTTCTTTCGTACTCGCGAACTGGAATTTTTAATTGATACCAAGTAACTTGTGAGTACGTTCCGTTTTTCAATTGAACAGAAGAGATAACACTATCGGTTACGTAATTTTGTCCTACTGCTAATTTCGATTTATCGATATCAATTTTATATTGATAATATTCTTCAATTTCGTTGAGCGTATAATCACGATTGATATCTTCAACATCAGGAATATTTGTTGCAGCGGTTGATAAAGCGCCATTTTGAGGTATTGGCGAGTTTCCTTGGTGTCGGTTATATTTCCTGTAACGATCAAGAATACTCACCTTGCCTATATCATAATCATCACCAAGATAATAGTGATAATTATCATTTGAGGGATCAAGTATTGCATTTTGATATGCTTGAGAAGAGGCCCCGAATTTTGCTGCTATTTTGCTTAAATATGTTGCATTAAAATAATTTCTTTCACCAATATCATTAAATCCATCCAAACCAACATCTTGTTTTTCTCTCACAGCAGGATCAGCATCAAATGCAAAATTTATTACTGGCTGACGTGGTACTCTTGCCCAAACTGTTGTATCAACATATTGTGCTGTTGGGTCATCATTTCTTGGCAATCCATTTTCTGAAGATTTTCTGTTATCATGTAAAATATCTTCTGATATGTTTCCTAGATTAATATACAGCTGACCCTTGTTATTTGTATTGTTACACAAGTAAGGATCCATCATCCAAATTTCTATGTAGTCAATATTTGCTGCTTCAAAATCATTCTGGTCAATTTTGCGCATGATACCGCCCCATGTTGGACTGGTTGGTGTGTTGTTTAATGTTCCATCCGAATTTAAATCTTGAACTGTATAGTTGTACGGACCTTTTTCTTTTGGATAAAAAGCCAAATCAAGTGTTGGTAAAAGTGTTGGCATTCCCGATTGAATTTGACGGTTTGGATAAACTTCATGCACATCAATTGCCCTCACGCAATGACTCGATAATTGATTGGGATCTGTTTTAATATGTGATGGTTGATAAGGGTCGTTCTCGTTTGTGAATGTTGTGGCAATGCTATACCAAGCTAAATTTGCACGTTTAAATCCATAATCGAGATTATTTAAATGATCGCCTTCAGGAAACATATCGGGCATGCCTTGTGGTGTTGATGCCAAATACCAGTTATTACCCAATCTTAAATCGAAAGGTGTTTCACTTCCTTCAAAATCGTCAATGTAGGCTGTACCATTTTGTGCAAGTGCACTGTTTACACCCGGAATAAGTTGAGCATACTCACCCGAAACGGTAATGTTTGAAGTTTCTTTTGTTTCGAGAAATGGAATTTTATCGACCATTTTTGTCAGGAAACGAGAATCTCTTTTATACGTTCCGTCAAAACCAATCATCATATTCGAAATGGGCTCTTCACCAATATTTACTTTTGGAGTTAATGGTCGCTCAGTTAAATAAAGAACTGTTCCTCCCAATATTAAATTGTTGCTGTATTTGTAATCGAATCGCGAACCGAGTAATGATTTTTGTTGAACACTAAATAGCGAATTACTCTCTGCCGAAACTTTGATTACCGCACCTGAATTTAACAATGCCGTATTGAGAATTTTCACTCTACCTAAATTGTAATCAACGTTATAATCCTGGTTCTCGGTAAGCAATGCTCCATTAGCGGTAACCTTAACAGAACCTCGAGGAATATTGGTTTGTCCAACCGAAATTTCTGAACTTGACGAACCCGAATATGAACCTCTCAGATAAAATTTATTATACTGAGGTAATTGTATGGCAGCAAATTTTGTTGAGTCGTATAACTCATAAAAACTATAATACCTCGCTCGTGTTTTATCGTTTGAAAATTTTGAAGAAAGATAATTTCCGAATGGCTCAAGTACAGGGAAAATAATTCGCCCTTGTTGCGACTGAATGGTGACACCTTCAATAAAGTCAAAAATTCCATCAGGCGCTCTTTCCTGTTGAGTATTTAGGTTATCTAAATTCATTACCGTTAACAATGGAATACCCGAAAGTAAAGGCTCTGATTGTGCTGGTACAT
Source organism: Bacteroidota bacterium (assembly GCA_947481365.1). Classification (GTDB taxonomy): domain Bacteria; phylum Bacteroidota; class Bacteroidia; order UKL13-3; family UKL13-3; genus CAIUEQ01. The sequence goes on from CANKGI010000057.1 coordinate 4,186, forward strand.
AATTTAATTTTGCTCCCGATGGATCATCAGCATAAATAATATTTAGTTTAAAATCTTTCTGCTGAACACCATAAGTTCCAAGCGAATAAATATTTTTCATCATCAACTTCCAGATAGGTAAATCGGGGCGCAACGATGGACCTTTAAGCATTTTTAAAAACAAAACATTTGGTGATGTTGGATTTGGCGGTACACTTCCTGGTCCTGTTCCGCTCGAAAATTCACCTACACGATAAGTCTGTCCGTTTGAAGTATTTGTATACTCGTATGCAACACACAATACATCATCACTGTTCAACGATTGGTTTAATGAGATGTAACCCAAACGTGGGTTAAAGCTAAATTCATTTGCCGATAATTGTCTCGAATAATTAATAAGTTGATACTGAGAAATAGGCTGAACATTTGTAATATTTTGCTCTCTGCTTAATTCGTTTTGTACACCAAAACTCGAACGCATTAATTTAATTGCTGCCGAATCTTTTGGAATTCCTGAGTAGGTTCCGGTTAAATAAGGATATAAATTATTTGCATAGTTATCGGCCACATCAACATTCAAATTTCTGTTGTACCAATATTTATTATCGAGATGTTTTGTTTCACCCAAATCTTCAAAACCAACGATATCGCGTGAATTATCAAAAGCTCCCGAACGATTAGTAACCCAAACTTCAACACGATTGATTACAATTGGCGAACCCATAATTGGCAAATTACTCAACCACTTATCGTAATTATCTCTGAAATATTGAGCAAGAAAATAATGCCTGTTCAAATCATACGCATCACACTGAATATCAAAGTTGGTTGTTTGCGAACCGCCCGTCATTGTGGTTTCGGTGGTTTTGCCTCGTTGTTGGGTTACCACGCTGGTCATTGTTAACCTTCCAAATTGCAAAGTGGTTTTAACACCAAACAAACTCTGACTTCCTTGTATGAGTGTTGAAGTAAGCGGAAGACTCACATTTCCCAATTCAATTTTTTTAATGATATCATCTTCTTTTCCCGAGTAATCAAGTTTTACCTGATTTTCAAAATCGAAAGCCGCTTCGGTATCATAATTCAAATTGATTTTCATTCGATCACCAATACTTCCTTGCACATTCAACTGAATTTTTTGTCTGAAATCAAACTGCCCTGTGGTTTGTTGTTGAGGAGATAAAATTGGATTTCGAACAGTGTTAAAGTTTCCTGCAAAAATTATTTCGGCCGAACCACGTGGTTTAATATCAATCACACCGCTACCAAAAATTTTATCAAATATTTTAGGCCCAACATGCAATGGTGGAATTAATCCACTGCCGGTTGCAAAATTTTGTGCTTGCGAACGTTGTCTGAAATAAGCTTTTGTTTGACGTTTATTTTCATCATTCAATAACTGCTTAATGGTTGTTGATGCAGGTAAACGATAATCCGTTTTACCAACTCTCGATGAATAATTATAACCTGTTCCATCATCATTCAACTCGTATTTATTCTTCACATTTGACGGGTCGCTTAAGTCAAATGGATGACGTTTAGATGTGCGTTCGTATGGCTTTCTGTCTTGAATCGGATAAGGAAGATGGCGAGTTGTTGTATCTTTTTTACTTGCGTTACCTGACGAGTCGGGAGGAGCAAAAAAAGCATGCTTCTCACTTTCGCTAAATGTAAATTCATCTGCAAAAATTTCGGGCGTAACTCCCCACAACATCGTAACGATGAAAGTGAAAAGTGATGGGATTGATATGTATTTTAAATTTGAATTACTTGACAAAGTAGAGTTTCGCCATCATAGAATCTTTAAGGTGTTTTTTACTAACTCTTCTACCGTATAATCAGGGTTAAGTTGTTTAATTTTAATTAAGCCTTTTTCAGCTTCCGATTTCGAAAACCCTAACATCATTAAGGCTGCAAGAGCTTCCTCGTTAATATTTTTCGATACTGAAGAAACTGAAAAACCTCCTGCCCCATCAGATTTTGCAATTTTATCTTGAAGATCAATCACAATACGTTGAGCCGTTTTCGGCCCAATTCCTTTGATGGTTTTTAATAACGCCCAATTGCCCGATGATATTGCACTTTTGATATCGGCTGGTATTAGCGATGAAAGTATCATTCGTGCTGTATTTGTTCCAACACCATTTACCGAAATCAATAATTGAAAAAGCAGACGTTCATCTTCATCAGCAAAACCATACAATGTGTGGCTATCTTCTTTTATGGATAAATGTGTAAGCACACGAATGTGTTCTTCGTTTTTTATTTTCTCGTAAGTGTGCAGCGAAATCTGAATGGCATAGCCTACCCCCGAACAGTCAACCACGATATAGGTTGGTGTTTTTAAAACTAACTTACCTTCAATGTGTGCAATCAAAATATGCTACCGATTAGCCTGCTAAAATAAGAAATGTTTTTAATATTGAAAGGCTGTTGCATATTTGTATCATAAAGGTTTTTATCATACCCATGAGCACCAAATATTTTGTAACTTTTTTATCAGCCTTTTTTATGCTGTTTTTTTGTGCTTTTGCTCAGCAAAAAACCAATCAATTGCCTGAAAATGGGACACATAAAATATTTTACAGCAATGGTTCGATAAAAGAAAAAGGGCGATATAAAAATTCGCAAAAGCAAGGCGTATGGTATTTTTATACTGAAAAAGGTGTGGTTGAGAAAAAAGAAAAATACAAAAAAGGCGAGCTGCGCTGGCAAATTTTTTACAACAAAGGGAAAATTACGAAGACGATTGACCGTGATGGTAAAGTAGTTGAACGACCAAAATGTGGTTGCTAATATTCTGCTAATTCGGATTTACGCCAGTAAAAAACAATGCTGATGAGTGCCACCACACATGAAAATCTACCAATATAATCTCCATATTTCACATAAAACGTTTCTCCCGAATTGTAATTGAGCGTGGCTTTTTGGGCATCATCTTTCCACCATTCGGTTTTCGAAATGATATTCCCTTTTGCATCAAAAAATCCCGAAACACCTGTATTAGCTGAGCGTGCCACATATCTTCGTGTTTCAATTGCACGAAGAGCCGCAAAATTAAAATGCTGATAAATGCCTGGAGTTTTTCCCCACCAACCATCATTGGTAACAATACAAATGAGTTCGGCACCTTTGCTAATGTAGGTTCCAACAAATTCACCATAAATCGATTCGTAACAAATTACCGGTGCTATTTTATGTCCGTAATACGTATTAAACACTTTTGACGAATCTTCATTGCCCAAACTTCCGCTTGTGCCGCCAAGGCTTACAGCAAAATTTTCGAGATAGTGAAACACTTTGGGAAACGGCATTTTCTCGACACCCGGAACCAATTTTGCCTTATGGTAAATTTGAATGTTTTGTGAAGAATCAACATACAAAGCCGTGTTGTATACATCGTAAAACTCATCTCCTTCGAGCTTGCGTGCTGTAGTACTTTTTTGCTTGGGGTCGTCATAAAATTTATACGTATCGGCACCTGATACAATGGTCGCATTAGGAAATTTATGCATAAACTGACGAACAAGTTGAATGCTTTCATTTGTCTCAAGCCTTTTCTCATCCAAGTTTCCCATCAATGATGTTTCGGGAAAACAAACAAGCTGAACCGATGAATCCATTTTTTCTTCGGCAATTTTTAGCATCTTGGTTGTTTGTTCAAATGGTGTCATGTTTCCGAATTTATCTTTATACGGATCGATATTTGGCTGAACAACCAAAACATTCACAGGATGTTCTGTTTCGGTATATTTTATGGAGATGTAATACGACAAAAATATGGGTGCAAACAGCCAAAAAAACAAAAGGTTGAACGCTTTCGAAAAATTCATGACCACGCTTCGCTCGTTGAAAATTTTGAGGTAATTGAAAATTTTAAAATTCACAAAAAGCACCCAAAAAGTTCCACCTAAATAACCTGTGTATTCATACCATTGAACGATGGAAGGTGCTGTTGAAAAAATATTTCCGAGGGTTAACCAAGGCCATGATAAATCCCAGTTTAAATGCCAGAATTCGAAAGCTATCCAGCTAAAAATAAAAATCCATTCGGCACGATTATCATGCGTTCTTTTTTGCATTCGGTGGTAAACCACAAAAGGCAAACTCATCATCAGCATATTAATAATAAATGCTGCAATGGCACCAAATGCAGTGGCATTCCAAATCCAAAAAGTTACAGCTGCATTCCACAAAAAAAGACTGAGCGACACGTAAATAAAAAATAATGTGCTGCTATCTTTTTGCTCACGAACTTTTTGCTCGAGAAAAAACAAAGGAACAAAACCCACAAATCCGGTTACAAAAAAACCAAATGGTTCCCAGCAAAGCGTTAATAATATTGCTGCACTTATCGAACAAAATAAATAATACGTATGTCGCTTCAATCGCATGTTTGACCTATTCAATAATCAAACGCAACTTCAATCTTTTATACACATTTTCCAAATAATCTTTATTTAACATAGCCTTTTAAAAATCTTGTATTATTTTGCTTGCCGGAAATGAAAGTTCGTCATTTAATTTTATTCATAGTTACATTACAATTTTGTTCTGCCGATGCACAAATTTTGCCATCGTTTGGCGATTCGCGCACAGGAGGAACAGGAATGCAATTTTTGAAAATTGGTGTTGATGCACGCTCGGCAGCACTTAGCGGTGCTTACGTTGCCATTGCAAATGATGTTGCAGCTTTGTATTGGAATCCTGCAGGCATCACTTCAATCGATACTGGTAAAGTAAATTTTCAAATGTCGTATGCAAAATACTTTGGCGATATCGGTGCAAACTTTGCAGGTGCCGTTATTAAAGCCGGACCACTTTCGTATGTTGGTTTTAACGTGATGTCGATGAATTACGGAAAAATGGAAGAGACCACCGAGTTTGAACCAAAAGGAACCGGAAGATCATTTACTCCCGTTAATTATTCGTTAGGAATTACATATGCCAAAATTCTTACAAACAGTTTTAGTTTTGGTGTTACCGGAAAATTTGCACAAGAAGGTTATGCAGGTGTAAATGTAAATAATGCCATGTTCGATTTGGGCTTGAAATATGATGTTGGTGTAAAACATACTCGCTTTGGTGTGAGCTTTAGTAACTTCGGTTTTAATGTTGCTCCAACTGGTGATGTAACTATTTTAAAATTTAACGGACCGCAAACCGTTTCTACTTTTACAGAAGTTTCGGTGCCAGCAATTTTCCGTTTGGGTATTGCATTCGATCCAATTCATAACGAGCAACATATTCTCACACTTGCAGGACAATTAAATCATCCAACTGATAACAACGAAACGTATGCTTTGGGTGCTGAATACAGTTATTTGCGTGTTGGATATTTGCGTGCCGGTTACGAATTTTTTTCGGATGAGCAAAATACATTTGCAACTGTAGGTTGCGGAATAAAAATATTGAGACGCTTTGGAGGTTTGATTGTTGATTATGGAATGACACCTAAATCACGACTCGGAAATACGCAACGAATTTCACTGGCAATAAACATCAGGTAAATTGAAAAACTTGAACAAAATATATTTAGTTGTTTTTTTATTCCCACTTTTTTTAAGCGGTTGCTCGGCAATTTTTGGCGAGAAAAACGACCCTCAAACCAATCAGATTTTTCAACAGGGAGCAATCGATCCATCTCTTGTTCCTACTGCTGTTGGCTATGTTCCTATATTTCCTTTCTTTACTAATTTTTCGCATCCAATTGATGTGTATGTTGGATATGATGAAATGGTTTATGTGATTGATGATAATGGATTAAATATTCTTGATCAAAAAGGAACACACAATGCGATTATTCCAATACCTGGTGCTACCGATGTAATTCAAGATAGAGCATTAAATCTTTATGTTGCCGGACGAGTGAATATTCCTTCAGTTGGAAATCGTGCTGCTATTTATCATCTAATCAATGTTGCCACAGGAAATTATCAAATTGTTGATACGCTTATTCATCCACTTTGTGATGATTCACGTTCGTCAACTGGTAATCGTGGAGTTGATGATGAAGCTGTTCAATTTACAGGGCTGGCAACACTTGCCGACAATTCATTGTATGTTACACGAACAGGCCCGCGTAATGATATAAACTCATTTATTCGTCCTGATAATGCGGTGTTGGTTTACGATCCTCAGGGAAACAATACCGGTTATGCACTTGGATTAAATCCTGTATCATCCAGTTTAAAATCGGTACTTGGTGTTTCATCTATTGCTTCGCTTGCTGCACCACCACAGCGTGTAAATGGAATTTCTACAAGCCCGAGTTTTATCATTACGCAAGCATCAGCCGACCCTACAATTGAATATCGTACTTTATTTATTTCGGTTACCAACGATCCCGATTTAGGATTAATTTATTCGGAGTATCCGCAACTTTTAAATTTTGATCACACCAAAGCTGATCGATTTTTATACTCATCGTTTCGATTTAAAAAACCCGAAGATTGTTACATCGCTCCCGATAATTTAGGATATTATTTTGTAGTTGATAGTGGAACCGATTCGTTGTATGTTTTTACCAATCAAGGATTCGAAGGTGTGAATCCTCCTGCAAATTCTATATTTAAAAAACAAGTGATTGTATCGTTTGGAGGCCCAGGTGCTGATGGTACTTCGAGCGGTCCATTTAGTTTTAACGACCCAAGTGGTGTATGCTATAACCGCAAAATGATTTACGTTGCCGATAAAAACAACAATCGCATTTGCAGGTATAAGTTGAATACGGATATGCAATAAAGCCCCTCTAAATCTCCCCAAAGAGGAGACTTTCAGAATTGTGACTTCATTATCTCATCATCAAATTATCTCATCATCAAATAAAAATTAAACCTAACCTTCCGTCACCTTAATAATTTTTACAGGGCAATCTTTAGCAGCATTTAAGTTAGCTTCCAATTCATCTTCGTGAACTTTTGCGGTGTGAAATCCTTTTCCTTAATGCATTAATATGATACACTTAATTGCGAATAAATATTTCTTCACATTCTGAAAAGAATTATTCTTATCATATAAATTTGGATTGAGAAATTATTGAAACTGAAAACTATGAGCGACATAAAATTATTTGAAAGCAAAAAAGTACGCACCCATTGGGATGAAGAAAAAGAGGAGTGGTATTTTAGCATTATTGATGTAATAGAAATTTTAACAGAAAGTCCACGCCCAAGAAAATATTGGAACGCTTTAAAAACTAAGCTTAAAGCTGAAGGAAGCGAACTGTCCCATAAATTGGGACAGTTGAAAATGCAAGCTGATGATGGTAAAATGAGAGATACAGATGTGGCAAATACCGAAACATTGTTACGTATTATCCAATCCATCCCATCGCCAAAAGCGGAGCCATTTAAACAGTGGTTAGCAAAAGTAGGTTACGAACGTATGCAGGAAATTGCTAATCCTGAACAAAGTTTGGAAAGAGCAAGAGAGAATTGGCAGAAATTGGGTAGAAGCGAAAAGTGGATTCAACAACGAATGACAGGACAAGAAACCCGAAATAAACTTACGGATTATTGGAAAGAAAGTGGTGTTGAAAAGAAAGATGAATTTGCATTTTTAACTAATATCATTCATCAGGAGTGGACAGGATTAAGTGTGAAAAAACATAAAGATCTAAAAGGACTGAAGTCTCAAAATTTAAGAGATCACATGAGCGAGGCTGAATTAATTTTTACCGCATTGGCCGAATTGTCAACTCGCCAAATTGCCGAAACAATTGTAGCAAAAGGATTGAAACAAAATGCAGTTGCCGGAAAAAAAGGAGGTAAAATTGCAAAAGATGCTAGACTTGCGTTGGAGCAAAAAACCGGAAAAAATGTTGTAACAAAAGAGAATTTTTTACCTCCTGCTAAAAATAAAAATAGGATTGATAAGAAATAATCACTCCGTCACTTTAATAATTTTTACCGGGCAGGCTTTAGCAGCATTTAAGTTTGCTTCCAACTCGTCTTCGTGAACTTTTGCAGTATGAAAACCTTTGCGGTCGCGCGAGCCAAGCAGCATCGCTTTGCCATCTTTTTTCGACATGGTCCATCGTTGCGGTGCATGTTCGCGGCAATAATTACAGCCAATACATTTATCACGTTGAAGTGTTATCGTTATCATTCGGCAGCACTCACCATTTTATACAACTTATCACTTTTGCGAATAGGCGTATCCAATTTAAACGAACACAAATCGCCTTTCACAGCTTCATCAACAGCTCCGTTTGCAGTATGAATTTCTTCAACCACAGTTTCAATTGCGCCTGTTGTTGGTCCGGTAATTAAAACCGAATCGCCTTTTTTCAACGTGTGCGATTCAATCAAAAATTCGGCAACGCCAATCTTGTTAAAATATTTATTTCCCTTACCGAGATATACTTTTCGCATCTTGGCTTTCGAACCTGATGTATCTGTCCACTCTCCTAATTCTTGTCCCAAATAATATCCGCTCCAAAATCCTCTGTTATAAACTTGCTCCATTTTATCCTTCCACACTTTCGCTTTTTCCTGCGTGTATGTTCCTTCAAAAACGGCATCAGCAGCCTGACGATAACATTCAGTAACACTTTTAACATATTCTGGCCCTTTGCCTCTGCCTTCAATTTTCAAAACGGTTACTCCGGCATCAATCACCTGATCTATAAATTCAATCGTGCATAAATCTTGTGCCGACATGATGTATTCGTTATCAATTGCTAATTCGTAACCTTCTTCCTGATCAATAACTTTATACGTTCTGCGGCAATTTTGTATGCATGCACCACGATTTGCCGATGCGTTATGCGTGTGCAAACTCAAATAACATTTGCCTGAAACAGCCATACACAGGGCACCATGCACAAAAATTTCTATTTCTATTAATCGCCCCGATGGACCTTTCACATTTTCGGATTTGATGGCATCGGTAATTTTTTTCACTTGTGTTAAACTCAACTCACGAGCAAGTACAATCGTATCCGCAAAAAGCGAATAAAATTTTACCGTTTCGATATTGGTAACGTTCAGCTGAGTTGAAATATGTACTTCCATATTTACCGAACGCGCATAAGCAATAACCGCCTGGTCGGCAGCAATAATAGCTGTAATACCAGCTTCTTTAGCAGCATTCACAACAGTTTTCACAATACTTAAATCGTGATCGTAAATAATAGTGTTAAGCGTAATATAAGAACGCACATTATTTTTTTTGCATAACTCAGCCACTTCGGGAATATCGCCCAATGTAAAATTCATGGTGGCACGTGCACGCATGTTCAACTGGTCGACACCAAAATAAACCGAGTTGGCACCGCCTTGTATAGCGGCCATCAGCGAGTCGAAACCACCCGCAGGTGACATTATTTCAATTTGTTTGTTCATGGATAATTTGCAAATGTATATTTTTATGCGAAACTGTTCATAGTGAACAGCCCAATGCCAATTTTGTTTATGTTTGAAAAAAGAATAGCAGTGAAAAATAAATTCATCATAGCATATAAAGCAAAAAACAAAGAAGCGCTGAGTGATAAAATACCGAGCGGTATGTTGTTGATTTCTGGTGTTTCTATTGTTAAACAATTCGATAAAATTACAACCGATAAAAAAGCCAAACAGTTTAAATTACTTTACATAGCTGATCAAATTTTGTGGGAAGAATTAGAGAAAGAATTACTTGAAATAAAATCTCTTGAAACATCTTTTTTTGGCATTTTATTTGAAAATTATGATGCTCTTTCAATTTATGATTTGCAGTTAGTTGTGAATCTGAAACTAAATTTTCCTACACTAAAAATATTATTTGAAGTAACAAACAAAACAAAATCATCTTCACTTCAATCTATTATAGATATTGGGTTTGACGGGATTTATGCCGACAGACTAGATGACACTAAATTACTTTTGTTGGCAAACAAATTAATACTTCGTGAAGGAGAAAAAATAAAACCCGAAGCCAAAAAGAAATTTCAAAAACTCCGAAATAAATTAGATGAGCTTGATGAAGAATTGTTGAAATTATTGGCAAAGAGAATTAAGGCAGTAGACGAAATCTCCACAATAAAACATCAAAGTAATTTACAAATTGTACAGCTCAATAGGTGGAAAGACGTTTTGCGCTTAACCTTGAAACAAGCTAAAAAAACAGGCATCGACAATGATTCGATAATGAACATTATGGAATCAATTCATTTAAATGCGATTAAAGCACAAGCAAAAAATTACAGGAAAAAGTAATTCAATATAACTCTCCAGTTTATTTTTTGTTAACTAACTTTTCGTAATCGTTTAAAGCATTCAATCCTTTTATAATAGCTTTATCTGTTGTACTGATAACTGTGAAGTAACCTAAGTCGCGCCACAACTGACGAGCAACTAAGGCTTTCAAATGAATTTGAATATATTCTTTCGAACGGGCAACATCAGCAGCTGTAGATTTTATATTTTTTGTTTGAACATACATAATAAACTCCTCAAACAAATCGGTATGAAATGTTGCGTTGAACATTTTTACATCGGTATATTTTTTCAATTCGTTACGATGTTTGTCGGTATAAAAATAGGCAAACTGATTAACCAAATTTGCTGATAAAACTTGTGTTAAAA
>CANKGI010000058.1 GCA_947481365.1 Bacteroidota bacterium
AATACAAGCACAACAGTTTGTATGGCAATACCACCTAAAATATTTCCGATGGCTAGGCTCAAATCGTTGCGCAATGCACCACTGATGATGATGGCAATTTCGGGCAAATTGGTAACAAACGAGAGAATAATCATTCCACCAAAAGCATCTCCCAAATTATATTTCTTATCAATATAATCTGTAACCTTTGAAAGTTGTATGCCGCAAATCCAAATGATAAATGAAGATGCAGCAAAAAGTAGAATAAGTAATGGTGTGCTTATGCTATTCATTTAAACAATAGTCAACCTTTATTATTGAAAAACGAATTTCAATCTTCGCACAAATCTTTACACTATTTTCTTAAGAATATTAAAAAGAAAGCCACAGATTTCACAGATTAAAATTGAATCTGTGAAATCTGTGGCAATAAAATCATCCCACTGTTCAGTAAATCTTTTTATTAAAGCGCACCTTCATCGTAGGCTTTCTCACCATGAATTGCCGAATCTAATCCGGCATCTTCATCCGACTCAGAAACTTTTACTTTGGTAACTTTATCAATCAATAACAACATCACGTAAGTAAACACAAATGCATAAATGCTTGCGCCCACAACAGCAATTACTTGTTTAAAAAAGAAACCGGTACCACCATAAATCAATCCATCGGTTCCATTTGCATTCATTGCTTTTGAAGCAAACACACCAAGTAAAATGGTTCCGATACAACCGCCAATACCATGTACTCCCCAAACATCCAATGCATCATCCCAACCCATTTTATTTTTAATATTTACTGCTATGTAGCAAACTGCTCCCGAAGCAATTCCAATCATCACTGCAGATGGTAAAGTTACAAATCCCGCAGCAGGAGTTATGGTTGCAAGTCCGGCAACAGCACCTGTAAGCAAGCCAACAAATTTTGGTTTCTTAGCCATGCTCCACTCAATAACTAACCATGTAATAGCTGCAAACGAAGCAGCCACATCGGTATTTAAAAATGCCAAACCTGTTATGGCATTTACATCCAACGCACTTCCTGCATTAAATCCATACCAACCAAACCATAATAATCCGGTACCAATTGCAATTAGCGGAATACTGTTTGGAGGCGATTGTACATCTCTTCTTTTACCAACATAAATTACAGATGCCAAAGCAGCAAAACCTGCGGTTGCATGTACCACAATACCTCCGGCAAAATCAAGCACACCCCATTTTGCTAATATACCTCCACCCCACACCATGTGTGCAAACGGATAATAAACGAGCAATTGCCATAATACTAAAAATACAATGTACGATTTAAACGTAACACGATTTACAAATGCTCCTGTAATTAAAGCAGGTGTAATAATGGCAAACATCATTTGATAAGCGATGAAAACAAATTCGGGCATTTTATTATTTCCCGGAAATGGTGTATTCAAATCAATTCCGCTCATACAAGCTTTATCGAGATTACCGATAATTCCACCTAATGCATCGCCACTAAAGCAAAGTGAGTAACCGCAAATGAACCACATAATTGTTGTGATTCCCATTGAAACAAAACTCTGGATCATAATTCCGAGAATGTTCCGTTTACCGGCAAGTCCTCCATAGAAGAATGCTAAACCGGGTGTCATTAACATAACCAAGCTTGTTGCTAAGAGCATGAAGCCGATCGTACCTGTGTCGAATGTATTCATATTAATTTATTTAGGTTGAAAAAATTGGAATTCATTTTAATTTTAAAACCAAACGCCACAATGCAACATCACTTCAGTTCTTACATTTGTAAAGGCTCCATCTGTGCGGAAAATTTGCTGGTCTTTATCCATCTGAATTTGTCGCCCTTCTAAACGAATGTATGAATTATCAGAAACTTTATATTCTAATCCTGCTGTTTCATCTGTTAAAATATAACCTGTAGTTTTTGATTTTGCATCGGTAATTCTGCCAGTAAGTGCACCGCTTGCATCATTAAATATTTCGCCTCGAGCGTACACTCCAAGTTTGTTTAACAGTTGATATCTTAAAGTTAAAATTCCGCTGTAAATATGTGCAGGTTTAGTATTTGAAATGCTCGAATTTTCTTCATAAATATAATCGGCACCTGCCAGCACTTTTAATTTTTTTGTTAAATCATACGTAAATACCAAATTGTTTAAGATTCTGAAATGCGAGGCGTTTATCGAATCAGGATATTCTTCTCCAAGTAAATTAAAGTAACCTATACTACCTCTGTTACCAAGCAAATATGTTACTGCCATCCCTATCGATTTGTAGCTGTTTGTTTCAACAAAAGTATTGTAACCATTTAAGAGATGAAGCCCTAAGGTAAGTTTATCGTTGGGGGTATAAGTAAGTTTTGCACCTGATTGAAACCAAGGTTCGTAAACTGTGATAACTGATAGGGTACTTGCAATATTATCTTTTGGCAACAAGGCTTCGGTTCCGATATGCGTTTTAAATAAACCTGCATCAAGCCATAAATTTTTTGATAACCTGAAACCCACATTGGCTTCCTGAACAATATTAAATACTGGCGACCATGCACTGGTTGGTATATCGCCAAAATGAACTGTACCAACTGCTCTTATTTTATCGGAAGTATATTGCCCTGTAAATTGCAATACATTTATTCCAAACACATTGCTACGAGGTGAAATGACCGGAAATTTCTGAAAATTATTTGGTCCCACCGAATCTGTATAGTATGCGTAATAAGCATCGGCATAACCGCTAAATTTAAAAGATGAAGTCTCTTTCTCTTGTGCAATGCCTGTTAAAGCAATTAAAAGAGTAAAAATGAATGTGGCGGATTTAAGTACAGGTTTATGCATAGTAATAATTTATTTCTGTTACATCATCAAAATAGTATCAGTATTAAATACATATTTCTATAACAAAAGAAAATAAATTAATGATAATTACCAGTGATATTTATCATGTATAAATGTCGGAGTATTTGGAAAACATGAAAGTAAAACTGAAGAATGAAATAGCGAATCTTAGTTACATATCAGTTCTTCATAAACTTTACGCGGTATATGTGTTTGTCATTTGTAATTTCGGTATAATATAATCCCGAATTGAGTTGCGATATATCAACTGAAGGATTGGCAAACACATTCAACTTTTCTTCACTCATTAATTTACCGCTCACATCAAATAATTTAATGGTTGCTGTTTCGGTGCCAATTGTTTTTGCATCAATAAATAAAATATTTTGTGCCGGATTAGGATACGCCTTAACTGGTTTCGCATTATCTATTACTTCCATCAATCCTGTGTACCAATTGATGCCAATTGAATAAGCTTTGTTGGTGTCAACTCTGTTTGTTGCTACCCAAATTCCTAAAATTTTAAATCGCCCAAGTGTTTTAATGATCACACCAATTGGATACACACCTTTAGTTGCACATGTGCCGCTAAGTATTACACATCCTATTTCGCCACCATTAACCATGCAAGTAGGTTTGTTGCATTGATAGCTTATACCTTGTGGTAAACCAACAACACCAAGTATTCGCACCGAATCAATTTTTGCCTGAACATTTCCATAAGTTGCATCGTTGATAACCGTATCGATATTGGTTACGTATTGAAGTACTTGTGAGTATGGTGTATTAATAGTTCCATCAGCCAATGCCGAAGGAAAAATTCCCCATGTAGGCAATGAAGCTGCAGGTGTACATTGTGCTTGTGTTGTTGCTATATTAAAAAAGCATACAGTTATTACTAAAAAGATTATTTTGGCGAATGATTTCATTGTTTAAGTTATTGGTTAGCGATGGCAATTTACTTAATTAAAATAAATAAAGTTCATATCACTTTTCTCACATGGTTAATTTGTATTACCTGTGTGTCGGCACAAAATAAACATGCCATAAGCGGAAATATATCTGACGAACGAACCAGCGAAACACTTGCAGGAGTAAATATTTACGCAAACAATAAAATGGTTGGTGTAAGTAATGAAAAAGGCTTTTATAAGTTTGAAACAAGCGAACAGAATGTTGAAATCATTTATAAGTACATTGGTTTTACCGAGCATAAAGAGAATGTAATTATCACCTCCGATGTAACATTACATATCAAATTAAAAGAAGCAACCGGACAACTTGAGCAGGTAATAGTATCGGCAGGAAAATATGAGCAGGAAGTAAAACGATTAACTGTTTCTACCGAAGTGATCAAACCTTATCTCATCGAAAATAAAATTAGCACCAATCTCGAAAAGTTTATGGATCAAATTCCATCTGTGAATGTGATTGATGGGCAAGTGAACATTCGCGGTGGAAGTGGTTGGACTTACGGAGCTGGTTCGCGGGTTTTGGTGATGCTTGATGATTTACCTTTCTTATCAGGTGATGCAGGTTCGGTTCAATGGAAATTTTTGCCTACAGAAAATCTTCAGCAAATTGAAGTGATCAAAGGAGCAGCATCGGTTTTGTATGGTTCATCGGCATTAAATGGAATCATTAATATTCGTACAGCCGACCCCAAAGATAAACCCCAAACGAGCATCACACCTTTTGTTGGTTATTACAGTAAACCATCAAACGACAGTTTAAAATTTACCGATGCGTTGCAAAAACAATATGGCTTCAATGCATTTCATTCACGAAAAATTAAACAACTCGATTTAACGCTTGCTTTTAATTATACAAAAGATGAAGGCTATCGTTTTGGTGAAGATGATGAGCGCACACGTTTCTCATTTAAAACAAAATACCACGATAAACATTTTGCCGGATTAACTTATGGATTGAATGGAAGTGCAATGCTGCAAAACAGTTCGAGTTTCTTACTTTGGAATGGATATCCTATTGGAGGATTGGTGGCATTAAACAATCAGGCAACGCGAGATAAATCATACAATTATTCGCTCGACCCACATTTGGATTTTACAGCATTTGGATTGATTCATAAACTTCGCGCGAGGTATTTAAATGTGATTAACAATATTCAATCGCCCGATACCACAACCAATCAGGATAATTCATCGTGGCTCGTTTATGGCGATTATCAATTACTCAAACAACTTCCAAAATCATTGGGTATCTTAACAGGAGGTATTTGTGGAACATATACCGAAAGTAATTCTCCTCTTTATCAAGGTATGAACAGCAGCACCAATTACGCTCCTTACCTTCAAATTGATTTACGTTACAAGAGAATAAATTTTACCGGAGGAACACGTTTCGAAAATTATAAAATGAATACCGAAACCGACCACAGAACTATTTTCAGAACAGGAATGAATGTTGAAGTAACGCGTTCTACTTTTATCCGAACCTCATACGGTGAAGGATTTCGTTATCCCTCCATTGCCGAGCGATATATCAAAACATCGGTTGGTGCCGTCAACATTTTCCCAAATCCACAACTTAAACCCGAAAATGGATGGAATGCTGAACTTGGCATCAAACAAGGATTTAAAATAGGTAATTGGACAGGCTTTTTTGATGCTGCCTATTTTTATACTGAGTATAGCGATATGGTTGAATTTAATTTTGGCATGTGGGCTCCATTCGACCCCAATACACCACCGGCACAATTAGCCGAAGCATTAAGAAAATGTTTTGGATTTAAATCGTTTAACGTTGGCCGAACACGCATTTCTGGCTACGATATTTCACTTGCCGGACAAGGAAAAATAGGTGCAATTGATGTGAAAATAATTTCGGGAATAACCATTACCGACCCGGTTTCGCTTGAACCTGATAAAATTTATGCCTATAATTTTAGTTCACCTCCATCGCCCATTTCTTATAAATCTACCAGTGCAGATACAACAGGAAATACGTTGAAATACCGATATAAAGATTTAGCTAAAATTGATGTACAATTGGGATACAAAAACTTTTACATCGGTATGAGTATGCGTTACAATTCGTACATGAAAAATATCGACAATGTTTTTCTTGATTCGACAATGATTCGTGGCGTGCAAAAAGCAAGAGATGAAAATATGAATGGCGATTTTATTTGGGATTTGCGTGCAGGTGCAAACATTGGGAAACATTTTAAAATCGGAATAAACGTAAATAATTTATTTAACCACGAAATGATGACTCGCCCGGCAGACCTTCGCCCACCGAGACTTGTGATGACTCAGATAACTTATAAATTTTAAAATCTAAAATTAAGGTTTACAAAAGCTGGTAACGAAATCGAAGTTTGATTAACTGTAGAACCTAAATTTGAATTGGGTGGATAGATTACAACTCCATTCGAATAATAAGAATTGGTAAAATTTGATGTAGTTCCATTAATAACATAAACAGTCGTTTCGGTTGAAAGTGAAAGGTGTTTGTTTAAATGAAATTGAACTCCGATAAATGGACCTATGCCATAAAAATAACTGGTAGATGATGTAAATGAATATCGAAATAATGGTGGGTATTGTTGAGGATAAGTATAATAAAATGATTTCTGGTCAGTTGACGTATTTATACTATTCTTAAAAAAATCAAGACCCCAAAACATTGTCCATTTCTTACTAACATCATGTTGCATCTCTATGCCTGCTCTCCAAGTAAAAGTATGTGTTGCAGCATTGCTGTATGTTGTATCATAATTATTATTGGTAGTATTTTCAGTAATGTTCGCTCCTAAACGTATTCCAAATTTATAGTTGGGCAAGTTTTTCAGCGTAACCAAACACTTCTAATTAATTAAGAAAGAAGGAACATTTGTAATAGTAGCAGGTGTAATGGTATTAAAAGTAAAAAACGACTTCAGAAAGCTTGTTGCATTAATACCTACTTCGTGAGTAAATATAAAATTACCAGATAATGTTTCGATTTTTTCTTGAGCATGAAGTTGAATTGTTAGTGCAATTAGCACAATTGCAGTGATGATATTTTTCATAGTGACATTTTTTTATCAAAAATAAAAAATATCACATAGAATAAAACACTTCCCTGATTATTAAGAATAAATTTAGAAATCAGTTTTTGTTACTTAGTAGCCATTCCTTTTGGAGCAACTTTTGCATCAGCAGGAACTTCTCCGGTTAAGCTTTCAAGAAATGAAACAATAGATTTTATCTCCTCATCTTTCAAATCTTTATTCAATTGTGTTTTTGCCATAATCTGAACAGCTTTATTGATGTCGTTCACACTTCCATCGTGGAAATAAGGATTTGTTTTGGCAATATTTCTGAGCGAAGGAACCTTAAACATATCTTTATCTTCATCCTTTTTAGTAACTGCTTTTCTTCCATCATCATTCACTTTACTTCCTGTTAACGGACGGTAATCATTAACCAATCCAAACTTCTGAAACATAGAACCACCAAGCAACATACCTGTATGACATGTAGTACATCCTGAAGCAATAAATGTACTTAAACCTTTTTTCTCATCAGTGCTTAATGCAGCTGAATCGCCATTTAAAAAATGATCAAATCGTGATGGAGTAATGAGGGTACGTTCGAAAGCACCAATTGCCCTTTGTAAATTATCATAAGTTACAGCGCTTTTCGATTCTGGAAACGCAGCAGCAAATGCCTTTTTGTATTCGTCAATTCCAATCAATTTCTTTTCTAAAAAAACTTTAGAAGGAATATTCATTTCAACAGGATTCATAATAGGCATGCCTGCTTGCTCTTCAACATCCTTCGCACGTCCATCCCAAAATTGAAGAAAATGTAATGCTGCATTTAGCGTGGTTGGTGAATTGCGTCCTCCACGTTTACCTTCATCACCAACAGAAGTTGCTTCATTATCAACACCAAATGTATTGAGGTTATGACAAGAGTTACATGAATTATTTCCTTTTTTAGATAAGCGCGAATCATAATACAACATCTTACCAAGACTTACTTTTTCGGGAGTCATTTTATTATCAGCAATCTCTGCAGTTGCAGGTAAAGCTTTAAAAAATGTTTGTGCCTGTTTAAGCAAATCAGCATCAACTGATGTGGTTTCGTTAGTTTGTGTAGCAACGTTTTTAGGCTGATTGTTTCCGCATGAACTGAATATAAAAACAAGTAATACTGAGATAAAAAATAGATTTTTCATAATTGCAAAAATTAAAAACTGTACTAAAAAACAATATCAAATTTAAGCTAGAATTTATAAATTATAACGTATCGTTACCTGCTTTATAGCAATATGCTTATTCTATGTTTCCTAGCACAGCTAATATTGCCTGAGCTTTTAAAATACACTCATCATATTCTTGTGCTGCAATGCTATCGTATGTGATGGCACTTCCAACTTCGTAACAGAGGTAATTTGTAGCGGCATTGTATTGTATACTTCGAATCACTACGTTAAAATCAAAATCGTCATTGCCCGAAATATATCCCACTGCCCCGCTGTATAATCCGCGTTTGGTGGTTTCATATTGTTCTATCAATTCCATCGACATGATTTTGGGAGCACCAGTCATGCTGCCCATCGGGAATGCATTTTTGATGGCCTCAATGATATTCATATCATCCTTCATTGTTGATGTAACAGTAGAAATCATCTGATGAACCTGCTTGAAAGAATAAATTCCAAATAGTTCTTCTACATCAACAGTTCCTGTTTGTGACGAGCGTGCTAAATCATTTCTCACCAAATCAACAATCATCAAATTCTCTGCACATTCTTTTTCTGAGTGCAATAATTCTTGCTTCATCAACTCATCCTCTTCTAAATTTTGACCACGTTTTATGGTTCCTTTTATGGGTTGCGAAATAAGTTTACTTCCCTCCTTTTTTATAAATCTTTCGGGACTTGCACAAATTAAATATTGATCGTTGCATTTATAAAAAACGCCAAAAGGTGTTGGTGATTTTAGTTTGAGTTTTTCATAAATAATTGCAGGATTTATTTCCGCATGTTCATTAAAAAACTCTACACAATAATTCATTTCATAAATATCGCCTTCAACAATATGTTGTTTAATTTTCTCCACATTATCAATATACTTATCTCTGCTAACCTTAGGATGCATAGGAATTAGCGGTTGTGTTCCGGTATATTTATTAATCGCAAAATTTTGTATTTGTAAAATCAAATTTTCATCGCCAATAACATTTCCATCTTTTGTAATGAGTAAAAAATGTTGTGGTTCAAAAAAATATAATTCTGGAAAATTTATTCATTTTGAGTGAACTGAATGTAGATTTTCAATTTCATTTTTTAAATCGTATGACAGTGATCCAAGAATAAATTTATCATTGTTTGTATCAGCATGAAACTTTTTTAAATTTTCGAAAGCATTCCCTACATCACATTTTACATCACGGTTTATTCCTGCTGCCACCATCAATTCAACATTTTGGTAAGAGCAAGCATTTTCGATAAAGTTATTATCTAATAACATGCACACATCAAATTGTGATGCCCAATGCAATGCTTTTGTTTTAAAATCGATGATTTGCTCTTTATTCCACTTCATGTTTTCTGAATGTATCATCAGGTGATTTAATGAGCGGAACTTGCTCAACAATTACTTCAACAACACCCACTGTGGTAGACATTCCGATGCGTTTTGCAGCCTTCCAACTCAAATCAATAATTCTTTTTTTCGATCGAGGCCCTCTGTCATTTATGGTTACAATTACCCATTTATTGGTTTCAACATTGGTCACTTTAACTTTTGTACCAAAGGGTAAAGTACGATGTGCGGCTGTTAGCTTTTTACGAGAATATATTTCACCGCTTGTTGTTCTTCGTCCGTTAAATTTATGCGCATAAAATGAAGCCTTTCCCCTTTCGGAATAAACCGAGCCAATAGCTGACGAATCTTGTTGTGCATAGGTTTTACTAGCCAACAACAACTGAGAAACAACGAGCATCAGAAATAAGAAATGACAACGAAAACTATTCATCGAGCGCAAGATAACAAATCTTATTTCTTTTTAAAGTTGTGAGGTATACTACAATTAAAATGTTTCCATCTTTTAATTCACACTCCTTTTTTATTGAACAAAAATCATTCAATTTGTAACCAAATGACAATGATAAAACCATTAGCCGAAAGAGTTCGTCCGCAAAATCTTTCCGAATATATTGGGCAAGAACACCTCACAGGTGAAGGTGCTGTTTTACGCGAAGCAATAAAAAACAAAAACATTCCCTCAATGATTTTATGGGGACCACCAGGTGTTGGTAAAACTACACTTGCCCGAATAATCGGCAGTGAATTGGGACTGCAATTTTATCACATCAGTGCTGTTAATGCTGGTGTTGCCGAAGTACGAAAAATTATTGAAGATGCTAAAATGTTTGGCAAAGTATTATTGTTTCTTGATGAGATTCATCGTTTCAATAAAAGCCAACAAGATGCTTTGCTTGGTGCCGTAGAAAATGGCAGTGTCATACTTATTGGCGCTACAACCGAAAACCCATCGTTTGAGGTTAATAATGCACTACTGTCACGCTGCCAGGTTTATGTTTTACAAGAACTTGATGCACTTGCATTGCGAAAAATTGTGGAAGATGCTATTTCAAAAGACGATTTGTTAAAGCAAAAGCAAATTGAACTGAAAGAAACAGAAGCACTGTTTTTGTTTAGCGGAGGTGATGCACGTAAATTACTCAACATACTAGAACTGATTTGCAATCAACCCGACAATAAAATTGTGATTACAAATGATGTAGTAACAAAATTATTGCAGCAAAAAATTGCTACTTACGATAAAGGTGGCGAAGAACATTACAATATCATTTCGGCATTTATCAAATCAATTAGAGGAAGCGACCCCAATGCAGCAGTTTACTGGTTAGCTCGCATGCTTGATGGAGGAGAAAATATTGAATTTATTGCACGCAGAATGGTCATACTTGCCAGCGAAGATATTGGCAATGCCAATCCAAATGCTTTACTGTTGGCAACAAATTGTTTTCAAGCGATTCAAATGATTGGCATGCCAGAGTCGAGAATCATTTTATCACAATGTGCAACATATCTGGCTTCATCGCAAAAAAGCAATGCCAGTTATATGGCTATCGAAGAAGCATACTCATCAGTGAGAAAAAATGGTCAACTTCCGGTACCACTTCATTTGCGAAATGCGCCAACCAAATTGATGAAACAATTGGATTATGGAAAAGATTATGCGTATGCTCATGTTTACGAAAACAATTTTGTTGAACAAGAATTTCTACCTGACAAAATAATTGGAACAACATTTTACGACCCTGGAAATAATAACCGCGAAAATGAATTACGTGAGTTTTTAAAGAAACGCTGGAAAGATAAATATGGGTATTAAACAAAATGGCTTCCGAATAAATCCGGAAGCCATTTGAGAATAGTTTAGGTTTGTTTAGTAAATCGAATTTATCATAAAAAATTTATTTTCCAAATTTATATTATTTAAATAAACGGCATTTTAATATAATCGGTCATAACTATAAACTTTCGGTTCAAAAAACGACATTATTGTTTAATAAATTTTGAATTGTAGGTCATATTTCCGTTTCTAACTTGTACCAAATACATTCCAGCATTCCATTCACGGGTATCAATAGTTAAATTGTGTGACGTATTTTGATTTGAGGTATAAATCAATTTACCACTAACATCTAAAATATTGATTTCAGTTTTGCCTGAAATATTTCCGTTTAATAAAATATTTATTTGTGCTGTAGAAGGATTTGGATAAAGCAATACTGCAACATCAGGTGCATCAAGTAAACTTATTCCTGACACCACTTTTCCTGATATAAATCCATTCTGAACTGCTTCACTAATTTTAGACACCGAACCATTATCAGTTAAACCACTTGCATCTATAACCATACCCACAATATGAATTTTTGAAGGGTTCCAAGCAGCGTTGAGTGTAAAAATAAAATTATGAACAAATGAATCGCCTGCATTTACAGTTGTTGCAAATGCATTTGGATATCCTGCGAAACTTGGTGAAATAATTCGTCCAACATGATCGTAAACCATTTGTGCTGCAGGTACCGGATTAGGAAGTATTTCAAATCCTCCCATCACACCTTTAGCGCCTCCGGCATAATAATTTGATTGATTAAAAGTTGAGGCTGTTCCAGTAACACTGTCTTCAACAAGCACACAGGCAATTTTATAATTACCCGAAACAGCTTGATTAAATTTAGTTGACAGCGATACTTTTAATTCACCATTTGATGAATTGTATGTAGCTCCATTTTTAATATTTGATTTTGGAGCCAAAACAACTCGTTTCATAAAATCGGCTTCGATACCTGAAGGATCAATACCAGTTAAACGATCAACTCTAACAGTTGGAAAACTTGATGCTCCAAATCCTTTATTGTATGCCGTATCCATCATTGGGTCATTATTATGAACCGCAATTCCTTGAATTAAACCAGGATATTTTAAATCCATGTTTTTCAAAAAAACAGTTCCACGTGGGCACCATCCACACCAAGTTCCTGTTGCTTCCTCGGCAATTACCAGTTTGTTTGCAGCAGGAACAATTGGATTTAAAACCATACTTTTCGAATTGTTTGTTGCATTGTTATCTGTAAGGCCATTTACTTTTAAAACAGTTGCCGTTAAAGTATGAATGCCTGATGCAATAGTGATTGAATTATCCATTGTAATGGTATAGGTTCCGAGTGCTGGAATTGCTAACCCTGTAACATTTTTTGTAATATTATTTCCGTTATAAGAAACCTGCACATTTGCTGAAGTGATTACTTGTGAACCAAGATTTCTTATTTCAACAGTTGGTGTTGTAACCTGAGTTGCAAGTAATCCTTGAACTTTATCAATAAAAGTAAGTGAAGCATCTAATGATGTAGTTGCTAATGGTGTGTATGTGTATGTCACATCATCAATATAAAATGAACAACCTGCCATGTCATAAATATCAATTGAAGAAACGC
Organism: Bacteroidota bacterium; assembly: GCA_947481365.1. GTDB lineage: Bacteria > Bacteroidota > Bacteroidia > UKL13-3 > UKL13-3 > CAIUEQ01. The sequence goes on from CANKGI010000058.1 coordinate 12,803, forward strand.
TTCTGTATGAATTTTGAAATACACCTTTCGAAACATCATTGATAAAAACTTCCCAAGTATTCGTATTTAAATCAACGTTCACGCCAATTTTGAACCATTGACTCTGGGAGTAATTTAATGAGAGTAAACTTCCATCTAATGTGTTTATAAAACCTAAATTTCCAAGTGAGTCAAAGTTCGCATCAAAACTCCATCCTTTGCCTAATGTGGTTTGTTCCTGAAAATTGAAATATGCTTTTTTGCCATTGTCAACAAACATCCACATCGAATAATTTAATGTCCCTGAAGTATACTGGCTTCCAAATGGAAGTACAATGTCACTTGGTCCACCGGCCGATGCTGCTTGAAAATAAATTGAATTTGCACCGCTATGTGCTTTGGTATTTGTAATTTTTACATCATCTGCACCTCCGGGTGAATTGCTCCAGGTTTTCCATGATGAATTGGATTGAGCCAAATAAGCTCCCGATGTGTATGTATCGAAGTTATCTGTGAATGTCTGAGAATTTGAAATAATCGAAATAAAAAGACTACAAAATAAAAATAGTAAAGATTTCATTGTCATACTGTTTGGTTTAGTGTAAATCAAAAGTAGTCAAATGAAACAGATAAAAAATAAAATTATAAAAGTTTATTTCTATTTCAAATCAGGTATTTTTTTGCTAATCCATTTTGATAAAACATTTGCACCAGCAAGATTTAAATGTTCTCCATCAATCCAATAATTTTTATTGCTGTAAATATCATCGGGAGGAAAAATGACTGTACCAATTTTGGGATATGATGATTGGTTAATAACATCACGCATATAATTTCCGTATGGAGGAAGATACAACAAGTAAACTTTGATATGTTTTGATTTTGCTAAGGCACACATTTTTTCGAGATAAGCTACATCATCAAAACAAATTTCTTCTTTCACATTCATGTGTCGTAATAGCAAATCTTCTGAAATGGTATCTTTAAAATAGGGCATAAAATTATGATCACGCTTTTCATCAATGGTTACAATCACTTTTTTCTTTTTGATATGAGGCTGCATATACATGTATTCCGTCTTCTTTTGCATTTTGCCATTCGAATCATACTGCACATCAATTTCTGTTTTTGAACCGAAAAATAATTGATCACGTAAAAAATCTAATCTGCTCTTTCCACCGGTATATAAATTAATTAAATAGTCGGGTGTAATACTTACCGGGAACCACAAATCTATTGCAGGTGCCATGATTCCATAATCGCGATGTTTTATAGCGTTATTGTTTTTTATTTCAATGAAAAGAACTGAAGGAGATTTTGAATCAATGATATCATTCAACAAAATTAAATCAAGATTTCGTCCACCACCACAATATGCAAGATTGGCAACATGTGTAAATGAATCTAAATTTTGCTCGATGAGCTCATCATTAATTGCACAACCTGTATGTGAAGTCCCGATAAATGCAATATCAATTTTGGTGTCATTTTTAAATAAGCGATGATATATCCATGATGTATTACAATCTTGATTATTCTTACTCATATAAGCAAACTCACGACTGTATGGTATAGCAAACAACAACATACA
>CANKGI010000059.1 GCA_947481365.1 Bacteroidota bacterium
CTTTTGAAAGAGTGGATAGTTTTCTGATGACATAAATTTTTCTTTTGATGAGATATAGATTTCGAAGCAAATCAGGAATTTTCTTCTTTAAAAATATTCTCGATTCATAAAAATCAATTTCTGAGTCAACCTTTGTTATCGGTGTTTCATAGGAATTCATCGCATATTTTATGAGTAAACACAACACATCAAATGGATGTTGATGATGCGTATGTTTTTTTAGCAATTCATCGTATTGAACAAACTCTTTACGATGAATTGTTATAATAAAATCCTTGTGAAAAAATATTGCAAGCTTCCTGCTTAGCTCATGAATGGTATCAGCATTTCTAGGACAATCAATATCAAAATACCTATAAATGATAAATACAGTTTCGTCAATCAGCTCAAATTTTGGCAAATGTTCAGGCTGCATACAATCCTGCACTGCAGATGGGTGAAGATTATATTGTGCAGCAATTTTACCTAATTCATCAGCATCCGGATTAATTACATCAATCCATTCAAATCCATCAGCTTTTGTTCTAATTGTTCTGATCATCGTAACTCAAATATATATCCGAATTATTCTTTGTAAATAACACATCAAAATTTTAATGTGTATAAAAAAAAAACCACCGCTTGTTGGCGATGGTTTCCTTTAATTATTTATCGTTATATACTATTTACACGTTTGCCACAGCAGCATTTTTTGCACGCTTACGGTCGTTTTCTGTTAAAAGAATTTTCCTTAAACGTAACGATTTTGGTGTAATCTCAACGTATTCATCACCTTGAATATATTCCATACATTCTTCGAGTGAAAAATTAATTTTTGGTGCGATACGTGTTTTATCATCTGTACCCGAAGCACGCATGTTGGTTAATTGCTTTGGTCTGATTGCATTTACCACTAAATCATCGGGACGAATATGTTCGCCAACAATCATTCCTTCATAAATTTCGTCACCTGGCTCCACAAAAAATCTTCCTCTATCTTGCAATTTATCCAACGAATATCCGGTTACAGCACCTTTATCACCGCTAATGAGCACTCCTGCCAAACGGTGAGAGATTGTGCCTTTCCATGGTTCGTATGCTTTAAAACGATGTGCCATAATTGCTTCACCGGCTGTAGCTGTTAATACATTATTTCGTAAGCCAATAATACCACGAGCAGGAATTGAAAATGCCAAATGCTGCAAATCGCCTTTAGGTTCCATAACCAACATTTCACCTTTACGTTGGCTAACCAATTCAATTACCTTACCGGCACTTTCTTCAGGAACATCAACTGTTAAATATTCAATCGGCTCACATTTTTGGCCATCAATTTCTTTAATAATTACACGTGGCTGACCAACTTGAAACTCATACCCTTCGCGTCTCATCGTTTCAATTAAAATTGAAAGATGAAGAATTCCGCGTCCGTAAACCAAAATAGAATCAGGTGAAGCCGTGTTCTCCAATTTCATTGCAAGATTTTTTTCAATCTCTTTTTCTAAACGATCACGTAAATGGCGAGATGTTACAAATTTTCCTTCTTTACCAAAAAACGGTGAATTGTTAATCGTGAAAAGCATACTCATCGTAGGCTCATCAATCGAAATTGGTTTCAATCCTTCGGGAGCATCAAAATCGGCAATGGTATCTCCAATTTCAAAACCTTCAATTCCAAACACTGCACAAATATCACCACCAACAGCTTCTTCCACTTTCATTCTACCCAAACCTTCAAACGTATATAATTCTTTGATACGTGATTTTTGAATACTTCCATCGCGCTTTACCAAACTTACAGGCTGACCAGCTTTGATGTTTCCTCGTAAAATTCTTCCAATGGCAATTCGACCTGTGAAAGAAGAATAATCCAGCGAAGTGATTTGCATCTGCAAATTTCCTTTTTCAACAATTGGAGAAGGAATTTGCTCAATAATATCATCTAATAAAGTCGTAAAATCTTCTGTAGGGTTTTTCCAGTCGCGTCCCATCCATCCCATTTTCGAACTACCATAAATGGTATGAAAATTTAATTGCTCTTCATTTGCATCGAGGTTAAAAAACAATTCGAAAACTGCTTCATGAACCTCATCGGGGCGGCAATTAGGTTTGTCAACTTTATTAACAACAACAATAGGTGTTTTCCCTAATGCCAACGCTTTATGCAACACAAAACGTGTTTGTGGCATTGGTCCTTCAAACGCATCAACTAATAATAATACACCGTCAGCCATGTTTAACACACGTTCCACTTCACCACCAAAATCAGCGTGTCCGGGAGTATCAATAATATTTATCTTATAATCTTTGTATCTAACAGAAACATTTTTTGAAAGAATGGTAATTCCGCGCTCACGTTCCAAATCGTTACTATCAAGGATAAGTTCACCTTGAGGCTGATTGTCTCTGAATAATTTAGTTTGATGTAAAATTTTGTCAACCAAAGTTGTTTTACCATGGTCAACGTGGGCAATAATAGCTATGTTCCTTATTTTTTGCATGTTATGCGGTTAGAAAATTGAGGCGCGAAAGTACTACAATTTTTTGAATTAGAACGAATTGATGAAAAGATAATGAGAATGGCAGGTAATTAAAATAAGAATATAAAAAGCAGTGTAGTAAAGTTTACAGAGAAAAAATTGTCGGAAAAATTTTCAACAGTACGTTTCTGAGAAATTTTTTTTAAAATTTAATGTCCTGCTACATCTAATTTATCAAACTCTATTCCTTGTTGCTTAAAAAGCGATTTCACTTTCCATGCATAAAAAGCTAAGTATGCAAAACAAAATATTCCTACAACATAACTGTATTGAATTCCGAGTAAATTATTTCCTGCCAAATAGCCTTGTAATAAACTGATAAAGCCACCACCCATAATCATCATGATGAGAAAACTTGAACCTTCGTTGGTGTGTTTACCGAGTCCGGTAATTGCCAATGTAAAAATGCAAGGCCACAAGGTGCTGCAAAATAATCCTACACTAATAAATGCATAAACACTTACCATTCCATCGGCAAGCATACCAAATGTAAGTGACGCAATGCCACATAGTGAAAATATAAAAAGTTGTCGCGATGGATTTCCTTTACTTAAAATATCGGCAGCTATCAACACCAATATTACAAATGCATATACATAAAATGGTGTGATATCATTATTGGCAATTTTATTTACGAGTAGAAAAAAACCGAAAGCAATGTATGGTAAAACAAAATTCATAATGGTTTTCATATTTTTTGTCAAACCCATTGCTCCAACTGATGAAGTCCATCTGCCAATCATCAAACTTGCCCAGAACAATGAAACGAATGGTGCAATTTTGTTGGTTGAAATTTGCAAATGTTGTTTCATAAACTCCGGTAAATTACTAGCTGTCGACACTTCAACACCTACATAAACAAAAATTCCAATCATCCCTAAAACCAAGTGCGGATATGAAAGCACAGATTTTTTTGTGTCGAGTTCAAGTTTATTTTGCTCTTCAAGTTTTTCCAAACCTTGCCTATCGGGCAACGATGAAAATTTAAAAATGATGGCAACAATTAAAAATGCTGCACCTAAAATTAAGTAAGGCGTTTTCACACTATCAATACTTGCAAGCGATGCGCTTGACGAATTTGCCGAACCAAAAATCGCAAAGCTCACAATAAGAGGACCGATGGTAGTTCCCATGTTATTGATGCCACCTGCAAGACTTAACCGTTGTGAACCTTTCGATGGACTACCTAATAAAATTGCCAGCGGATTGGCAACAGTTTGTTGTAATGAAAAACCTAAACCGACAATAAATAATCCCGAAAGCATTAAGCCAAAAGAAGCCGTTGTTGCTGCAGGATAAAACAATAATGTTCCGAAAGCTGAAATAACCAAACCGAGCGAGAGGCCGTTTTTGTAACCTATTCGATTGATAAGATCGCCACCTGTAAGTTTGGAAACAATCATATAAATAATTGAGCCAATAGTATACGCAACATAAAACGCAAACGATACCATTTGCGATTGCCATTGCTCCAAATGCAAGTGCTCTTTAAATACCGGTATCAGAATATCATTGCTTGCTGCCACAAATCCCCAGAAAAAAAACACAACAATGAGTGTGTAAAATTGCGGAAGCGTTTCTTTATTTTTTTGCATGTTTTATTTTAATGAGATGATTTGGTAATTTGATGATTTGACATAAGTCACCAAAATAATTTAATAACTAATAACGATTAACCAATAACTAATTCTTCATATCAAGCCAAACAAAATTTCCTCCCTGAAATAAAAAAATGTCGTTATCCAATTCAAACTGTTGGCCTTCTTTTAATGTTTTCATGTTCAAATCATTATTGGCTGTATGTATCGAACCTTTGGTTTGATAAGCCAGCTCGAGGTATTGATGATTGATACCTCGTTTAGTACCACAAAGAATAACATGAACAGGTTTGCGAATTCGTTTCAATAATTTCATATCACGAATGTCACTATCATCGGCAACCAAAACCAAATCTCCATAATCACGATAAGTTGCAGTTGATTTCAATAAAGCCTCAAGGTCATTTTCAGGATCATCACCACCTTCACCGAGCTTACGAACATCTTCGATATCCTTTTTAAATTTCTTAAAATCTTTTGCTTCAAACGGATGAATACCTCCTGTTAATCCAATTAATTTTTTATCATCGGGTATATTATCACCATCATTAAAAAGTACGTAATATTTTATTTTTTCACCTTCGTAGTTTTTCTTGTACCATACCATCAATTGACCAATGTATGGAAACATACTTCCTGTCATATCAACCACCATCATTACTTTTTTCCATTGCGGATTTCTGTTAAAAATCTTAAAGATGGTAGAATCTTTTATTTTGTATTCACCCGTTAAAAATTTATCGAACTTAAGTGTTGTTTCTTTGGTTGGTGACTCGTAAGTAATCATTCCTTTTTTATCGAAATGTGCATAGCTACCGGCAAGGTCACCTTTATTAAAATCAGCTTCTGTTTGTAAAAATCCGGTTTGGTCGTAACAACGTTCGTAACCTTGTTTCACTCCATCTTTATACATTTCCTCACATTTGGTCTGACAATTTGTATAAAATGTTACACTCGGACCATCCAGTTTTCCTTCGTTAAAAGAGTTAGAATATTCAATACAATCTTGCCCATCGTAATAACTTATTTCTAGCCCTTGCTTCTCTCCTTTTTCAAAAAATACTTCATATTTTAAATCTCCGTTGTTCCAGAAATAACGCCAGAATCCCTGCTTCTTTCCGTTTGCATCTGTAACATTTATTGTATCGCCATCATGCACTTCAAATGTTTGCGAAAATGCAAACGTTGAGCAAAGAATTTGTGCTGAAAGGATTAAGAATATTTTTAACAATTTTCGATTCATCAACTCGTACCGTATTCAATTGCCGAATATAATTTACATCGTGTGCAATTTAAACACAACAAAACACCGAGTGTCTAAAACATTGGAGTCGATAAAAAAACAAATTATTCAGTAATCAACTTCTTTTTATATTTACAACATGAAAAACAAAAAAATATATTTCTCTATTGTCATCATACTTGCGTTTGTTTCATCATTTTATATCAACAAATTATCTGAAACACGTAAAGAAAATCATGAAAATCATTTTGAAATAGAAGTTGGAGATGAAGATATAACAGGTCTTTCTGAGTGGATGCAAAAAATGCTGTCTGATCCACAAACTGGAAAATTACCTGAAAATTTTAGGTTAAGCGAACTTTCGTTTTCACGCAATCTTCCTTCAGTAAATGCATACAATAAAACATTTGGTGGCACATTTCAACAACGTGGTCCGTGGAATGTTGGTGGAAGAACACGTGCTATTGCTATCGACAAAACCAATGAAAATGTATTGCTTGCCGGATCAACAATGGGTGGTTTTTGGCGCAGCACCGATGGTGGTTCGCACTGGACAAAATGTATCGACAGTGCTGAAACAAACAACATCAGTTGCATTGCTCAAGATGTTCGAAACGGAAAAACAAATACCTGGTATGCGGGCACAGGCGAGCTTTACGGCTCATCATTACCCGGAGCATTTTTCTCGGGAAACGGGATTTATAAATCAACCGATAATGGTTTATCGTGGAAACGACTTGCCTACACCAGCTCAACTCCGGGAGGAATTTATAACAGCTGGTCGGCTGTTCATAATGTAGTTATCAATCCTAAAATTGATTCGCTTGATGTGGTATTTGTTGCATCGTTTGATGGAGTATGGCGCAGTACAAACGGAGGCTCGAACTTTACCAGACGAAGAGGTGGAATTGCCGGAGGATACAGTTACTGGACAGATGTTGCTGTTTCACCATCGGGTATTGTGTATGCTGCATTATCATCGGGAGGTGGCAATGCCGGAATTTGGCGTTCAACCGATAATGGAGGAACATGGGCAAATATTACTCCTTCCTATTTTACACAAAGCATTAATCGAATTGTAATTGGAATTTCGCCATCGGATGAGAAGCAAATTTATTTTGCTGCATTTACTCCCGACACCGGAAAAATTTCATTGAATTTTGAAAAAACAATTGAGCGAAACAGTTTGTGGAAATATACTTATCAAGGTGGAGATGGCAGTGGAGCAGGTGGAAAATGGGAAGACCGAAGTGCAAATATTCCTACACTTGGCGGAGCTTTTGGAGATTTTGTTTCGCAACAAGGATACGACATAAGTATCAAAGTGAAACCCGATAATGCGAATGTGGTTTTCCTAGGTGGCAATAATTTATACCGTTCAACCGATGGTTTTGCCACATCAAATAATAGTACTTGGATTGGTGGTTATGGTGTAAACACTACGATGCCCGATTTTAAAACTTACCCCAATCATCACCCCGATAATCATGGTGTCATTTTTTATCCATCCAATTCATCAAAAATGATTTCTGTTCATGATGGCGGAATTTCATTTACTGCCGATAATTTAGCTACAAGTGTTAACTGGAACTCGCTCAATACCGGTTATCTCACCACACAATTTTACACTGTTGCAATCGATCACAATACTAATAGCAAAATTGTAACAGGAGGATTACAAGACAATGGAACTTATTTTACAGCAAGCGATGATCAGCATGCATCATGGAAACAACCTTTGAGTGCCGATGGAAGTTTTTGTTTTTTGTCATCGGCTTCAACTGAAGGATATTTTTCAACTCAGCAAGGAAAAATTTACAGGGTTATTTTAGATGCTAATGGCGACCGAACACAGCTGGCTCGTATCGATCCAAAAGGCGTGCGCAAAACCGACTATCAATTTATCAATCCATATATTCCTGATGCAAATAATTTTAAAAAGATTTTTGTTCCTGCCGGTTATCGTATTTGGAGAAACAGTGATGTAACGGTAATTCCGCTTCATACACAAATTGACAGCACTCCTGTTTTAACCAACTGGACCGAATTGAACAACACAAAACTTACCGATACCACCGAAGGTATCACAGCAATCATGAGTTCGAAAATGCAAAATGATGTGTTGTATTACGGAACCGAAAAAGGGAAATTATTCAGATTACGATATGCATCAACCGATACATCATATCCTGTAAATGTTTCGGGAGCAAATTTTCCATCGGGAGGTTATATCAATTGTATTGCTCAAAATCCACTCGATTCGAATAAACTATTTGTGGTGTTTACCAATTATGGTGTGCTGAGTATTTTTTATTCGACCGATGGAGCCGCTACGTGGAATGCCATTTCGGGTAATCTCGAACAAAATGCAAACGGAACAGGTAATGGTCCATCGTGCCGTTGGATAACTGTTGCAAAAGTAAACGATAGCCTGATTTATTTTGTAGGAACGAGCACCGGATTGTATGCAACAAAAGCATTAAACGGAATGCAAACTGTTTGGACAAATCAATCGCCAAACGAAATTGGAAACAATATTGTGATGATGATGGATTACCGCGAAAGTGACGGAATGTTTGCCGTAGCAACTTATGGTGCAGGTATTTTTACTACTAAAATTCAATCGTATCATGATGGTGTTGCCGAGAAAAATATTTTGAACGATTGGGTAACACTTTATCCAAATCCAGTGATTAATTTTTTGAAAATTGAAACACAAAATTTGAAGAGTGCAAAATATGAGGTGATGGATTTAAACGGAAAAATAATTTTAAATGGAACGCTTACAACCCCAATAAATACAATTGATGTAGCCGATTTAAAACGCGGAGTTTATTTGGTAAATATTTTGGTTGATGGAAAAAGAATTTGCAAAAGAATGGTGAAGGAATGAGGGCAGCTGTCAGTTCGAGTTTTTCCGATAGCTATCGGAAGAGAACTCTTTGTTTTTAGAAAAGTGATGAAGAAATTAAGTGATGAGGTGATGAAGGTGTTGTTAGTCTCCTGCTGACGCTAAAGTGTCGTTAGTGTGCAAACGAAATTATTAAAACTCTATCTAAATAATTTTTGTATCTATGATGCGGCTACATTTTCAAAAGTTTGACAAATTTCATTAAATGAAATCGAAAAAAGAACTGAAGGAAGAATACAAACAGTTAAAATTTAAAATGGGTGTTTTTGCAATAAAGAACACCGTTAACCAAAAACTTTTTATTGATGGCAGCACCAATCTTGATGCCATTTGGAACAGACACAGGCTTCAATTAAATTTTGGCTCACACCCAAATACTGTTCTACAAAACGAATGGAAATTATTTGGAAGTGAAAATTTTGTGTTTGAAATTTTAGCAGAAGTAAAACACAACGACACCGAAGAAATTGACTATGCAAAAGAAGTGAAACAGCTTGCTCAACTTTATATTGACGAACTAAAACCTTTTAACGAAAAAGGATACCATAATAAAACTGATGGCTAAAAATAGCAACAACATTCCTATTCCAGAAGATGATTATTTATATATAAGCTTGTCGCAAATTCCTGATTCGGGAAATGGTTTGCTTACAGCTATTACCATTTATAAAGACGAAATTATTGCAACTTTTAAAGGTGAAATTTTAACACAGTCGCAGACAAATAGCAGAGCAAATAATTTTAACAATAAATATTTTATAGCCATGCTTGATGGTAGCATCATGGATTCGATGCACACCCATTGTTTTGCCAAATATGCCAATGATGCCAATGGTTCGGCTCATTCGGGTTTTAAAAATAATGCTAAAATAATGTTAGACGAAAATGAAAACGTTTGCCTGATTGCCACACGAAAAATAAAAAACGGAGAGGAAATATTTTGCAGTTACGGAAAAAAATATTGGGCAAATTTTAATTAATTCACTTAATTTTAAATTCTAAACCTAACCACATGAACCTAGATGAAAACAAAAATCCATTTGTAAAGTTGGGTGATATGCTTATAACGTATATTGAAAAACAAAAAGTTGACCCTAACAAAGACTGGGCTCGTTATGATCGCATAAGGATTGAAGCCCACAAAAATGATGAAACCACTCTTTTTTTACTTGGCACAGAAATTCCGGTTGGTGATTATCACGATATTGTAGAAATTATTAAAGCGCTCTCGCAACTTTATAAATACGAGAAACAGAAATCGAAAAAAACTTTTACTACAATCAATAAAAATAGTTTATTCAAGTAAAATAGATTTCAAAAAATAGTTGGTTATTTCTCGGTGAATGAATACTCTTTAATTTGAGAATTAACATTTGATATTTGTGTGCGTTCTGGACGAGATTTGTTACAACTAGAGGTATCTCCCCATTTAACCATTACACTATCTTTAGTCGATGGTTCAACATTATCAACAAAAGGCTGTATGCGCGATGGAGGCAATTCGTCATTGTGCACAAACTTTACCTGCCATACATAAATAGCCAAACAAAGTACAAAACCAATTGCGAAAAATATTTTCATTGCCATTCAAATGTAATAAAATAAATATCTCCAATTGAATGGTATTGCATTTTATTTTTTGCCAACAAAACATATTTTCGTTCATTAATAAAATATCCATTCATGAAAAAATTAATCATCGCATTTACATTTTTATTTACTGCTTCATTTTGTTTTGCAGATAAAAAACCAAAACTCGAAAAAGGTTTGTATGCCGAAATTGAAACCAATCGTGGCAACATTTTATTGCAACTTGAGTTTGAGAAAACACCATTAACTGTTGCAAATTTTGTGGGCTTATCCGAAGGAAAAATTAATAACAATGCAAAAAAAGAGAAGGTTCCGTTTTACGATTCGCTAAAATTTCACAGAGTGATACCGAATTTTATGATACAAGGTGGAGACCCTCAGGGCAACGGACAAGGCGGACCTGGTTATGCTTTTAAAGATGAATTTTTACCTGAACTAAAATTTACAGGGCCAGGAATTTTAGCTATGGCTAATGCAGGGCAGGCCACAAATGGAAGTCAATTTTTTATTACACACGTTGCTACACCTTGGCTCGATCAGCATCATACCATTTTCGGACACGTTATTACCGGACAAGATATAGTGAATGCCGTACAACAAGGCGATACCATTTTGCATATCAAAATTATTCGCAAAGGTTGTAAAGCCAGAAGATTTAAAGCCAATAAAGTATTTGAAGAATTGCGGATTAAATAATTATGCTCCGCCTTTCACAATTTTATCTTGTTTGGTTTCGAGTTTATTGATGATTGTTTGAAACTGAGCATCTGCTTCGTCTTTTGCATCCATCATTTTCACTTTCATTTCGGCTCTTACCGAATATACCTCACCTTCAATCGAACTTTTTAACGATTGCAATTCGGTTTTCGATTGGGTAAGCGATTTATGAATATCTGAATTCATTGCATCTGTGCTCGACTTTAAGGTATCCGTCAAAGTATCTTTCATCTTATTGATTTTGCTGCTCAGTACAACTAAAACAATTATCGGAAGCAACACACATAATCCAATTAATCCGTAAATAAAATACATCATCATTGCATTTTCTGATTTTATACTTTGAATGTTTGCTTCGGTTTCTTTTCTAAATTCTTCCATGCTGTTACGAGCAGTTTTTAAAGAGTCGGAAGTGTTTGCAATTTTAAAATTTGCCGAATTCAATATCTCTTCAACTTGCTGCATTTTCATATTCAAGGTGTCTACTACACCTAATTTTTCATGCATCTCTTTTCTGGCAGAGCTGCTTGAACCAAGTGCAGACTGTATTCTAGATTGCATTTCCTGAACAGCAACTTCATAGTCCTTTTTTAAAACATACGGAGGCACTCCTTTTGGTGCAGCAGGTGCACCTGTTCTAACAGGAGTTCCTGGTTTAGCTTGCGGTGTTTGTGCTGTCGAAAGAAATTCGCACACAAAAATTATGCTGATAAATAGTAAGATTTTTTTCATAATAAGGTCATTAGTAAGTCGAAAGTAGGATAAAAATTGATAATATCTATTTTTATGATATTGAATTTTTTACGCTGCGTTTCTGAGGTATAAAGAATATCTTTTTAAAATAAAACACATCATTTTTTTATGCGTTATTCATTTTGCGAAAAAAAAATACGCTCTTTGTTAGGCTTTCCCAATTTGCTTTTTATCAATAAAATATCTGATTCTAATCACTAACTCCTAAATGGGTGAATAATAACTTTGTACTCGTTTATAAACTCTTTTAGATTGAAACCAAAAAAACTTTTTCTCTATTTATTGATTGTGCTTTCTTTATTGTCAGCCTGTAATATCTTTCAAAGAAATAAAGACGCATATAAATTAACACCACATGAGTTTATTCAGCGTTTGGAAACGACAAAAGGGGTTTTAATTGACGTTAGAACACCGAATGAATTTAATACTGAACACATTGCAGGAGCAGTGAATTTTAACATTCAGTCTGATAAATTCAATGCTAATACTGATAGTATTGATAAAACTCGTCCCTGCTTTTTATATTGTGCAATTGGGGGTCGAAGTCTTGAAGCATATAAAACAATGAAGAAAAACGGTTTCAAATATTTATTTGTACTAGATGGAGCCTTAGTTGAATGGAAAAGACAAAATATGCCGTTAACTAATTTTGAATTTGAAATGGAAGCAATGACGAGGGCTCCAAAATGTATTGGAACACAAACATTCACTGATTTCTCAAATGGAAAAATAGAATTCAGAAGGGTGATTAATGAATATTGCGATACATCTTGGCAAGTAGTAACAACAATTCATGATTTTTTAGGTGTAGGGAAATTTACCACTGAATATGCTTATAACAGGGGATTGTTAAAAATCAAAAGCCACGAACAAAAACAATCGCGTATCATCAAATAACTGTAGTTCTTTTTTATAGGTTTCTGTTCAAACTTTTTTAAGTGATAAGTGAAAATGATTTATATTTTTGTTTTACCTAAAAATGTCAAATGACAAAATACGTATCACTTTTTATTTTTTCACTTTTTGTATTTTCTGTAAACTGTTTTTCTCAAAATGCTACAGAAAAAAATGTACGATGTAAAACATTTGCTTCATTCACACCTTATCACACAGCTTTTGGGAAAGGAAAAGGAGTTGTTTTCAGAGTTACAATTTCAGTTAAAAAAAATAAATCGTTTTCCATCGATTCGTTTTTTGTAAATAACAAACCGCTAAAATTTTCGATTAAACAAAATAAAGAAGGTCTAAATATTGAATCAAATTATTTTGTAAACTCCCCAGAGCCTACTTTAAATAATGACGGAACAACCTATCCACCAAAGGAAATTGAAGATGAATTAATTTCCCATAATCATTTTTATCCATCGTGGATTGTAATTACAGTGAATGGGAAAAAGATGAAAGTGAAAATACATAAGTACAAATTGATACCAGAAAAAGAACACTCTTAAAATATCAGAAATGAATACAAAAAAAAATCTAAGCATTTTACTTGCAGCAATTATTGGAATAGGAACATCATTTCTGTTTGAAAAACCTCTTGATAGTCGTGAGAAATTCAGTAAATTTTTGCACGAACACCCTTTCAATAATCGACCACATTTTGAGAGCGATGGAGATGAGGAAGAAGACCAAACCGACAGGCCCGATTTGGCAGCCGAACAAGATTTTATGCGCACATTAAATCCTTCACTTGGCCGACCAACTCCGGAAGTTCTTCCCGGTATTATGAAACAAATTCATCAAACACCAACACGTGTTACAATGAGTACACCTGGCACTGCAACATCTCCATGGGTTGAACGCGGACCAAGTAATGTTGGAGGAAGAACGCGTGCAATAGTTTGGGATCCTAATGATGCAACAGGAAAAAAAGTTTGGGCAGCAGGTGTAACCGGAGGTTTATGGTATAACAACGATATTACAAGTGCAACATCATCATGGGTTGCAGTAAATAATTTTTGGGCAAATATTACTGTGTCTTGTATTGCATTCGATCCTGTTAATTCACAAATTGCCTATGTTGGAACCGGAGAAGGTTTTACATCAGGTGGAGGTAATTTTCACAGTTCAGGAATTGGACAAGGAATTTGGAAAACTTCTGATGGAGGAGCAACTTGGACACAACTACCTTCATCAAGTGTTTTTTATTATGTTACTGATATAGCAGTAAGAAACGAATCGGGAACAAGTATCGTTTATGCGGCAGTTAATGGTGGTTCGGTTAATGGTACATTTTTAGGTTCATCAGTAGCAGGTTTACAACGATCGATTAATGGCGGTGCATCGTGGACACAAGTGTTACCAAATGTTCCAACTAAATCGAGTAATTATGTTGCAGCCGATATTGAAATTGGTGCAAACAACCGAATATGGATTGGAACAAAATCAAATCCATATGGCTTTGGCAGTGGTGTAATAATGTATTCTGATAACGGAACATCATGGACCACATCAAACACCACATCAGTTGCAAGTGGAGGCAGAGTTGAACTAGCATGTGCCCCATCAAATGCTAATACGGTTTATGCAATTGTTGAAGATGGAACAACTGTTGGTACTATGTTGAGTACAACAAATGGAGGAACATCTTGGTCAGCCATTTCAATACCAACAGATGCCGATAGTGGAATTCCTTCAACAGATTTTTCGCGCGGGCAAGCTTGGTATGATTTAATTATGGCTGTCGACCCAAACAATGCTAACAATGTGCTTGTGGGAGCAATTGATCTTTTTTACTCGACTAATGGTGGAAGTTCATGGAGTCAGATTTCTCAATGGTATAATTTTGGAGCCGGTTGTTCGGTGGTTCA
>CANKGI010000060.1 GCA_947481365.1 Bacteroidota bacterium
ACTTACTACATCAAGCATAGCTGATGTATCGGGGCTATTGCCATTTGTATTGATTCCAACATTTTGCGAAAATGCAATTGTTGTAAGTAGAAATAAATACGCAACCATTGCGCATCTAATAATGTTGTTTTGCTTTGCTTTCATGATTTTAGAATTAATGTTTTAGGTTTAAATGGTTTTTTAGGTTATTCACATCATATTTTAAACCCTTTAAACTCGCGAACAAATTTTGCTTCAATAAAATCACTAAACCATGATGCAAGTCATACAATTGAGCTTTTTTAAGATATATGACATTTTTTTCTATTTATTTAGTCGTTTTTCTATTTGAATAGCATAACACTGTTTATCATTTAATCCTTCCTCGAATATTATTAAAACCTGTATTTGTCGAATTATTTATCCAATTGCCATCTAATTTTATTGTTCCACAAGTTGAATGATTGGTAACAATTCCATTCATCTGGCTCGTGTAATTCCCAGTTGCTCCACAGTATAAATATTAGAGCTATTGGTTAATACTATTTTGGCTCCGTTATTTACTAATCCTTGTCCGAAAATGGTTTGAGTTACCAAACATAAGATGATGGCAATGATTAATATCGATAAAATTTGAAATGTGTTTTTCATAACTGTAAGATTAAAATTGTAAGGAAAATGATTTCAAAACCTCTTATTTAGCAAAGTCTGACCTGCTACCGTACGTATCTTTTTCTACATGGAAATCAACTCCTAATATCCCTGCTTCGTTTGCAAAAGTATCGCTACCATTTGTGGCTGCTCTATAAACTCTGCATACTAAAATGGTACTGATTCCTATACCGCTACCACTTATTGTTCCCAATGAAGTAATTAAATGCTGTCCTGTTCCTGATGGTGTTCCAATACTTGGTATAATTGTATTTGAAGTTATAACTGATGTTGTAGGGAAATTACTTCCTATAGCTGTATAAGTATATTCGAGTCCCCAAACAACATCAGTTCCACTAGGAGTTCCTGTTGAAGTTGTCCAATGAACATGAGGAAAAATATCGCTTCCTACTTTATAACCATGTGGCAACTGTATAGTAAAATATAATTCTTGCTCATCAATTGCCGAGAACATATATAAAAAGACTCCTTGATTTGACCCACTTTTTTTAAATGCTGCTGCACTAACTCCTCCCCAAATTGGAGGATTGCTACCACCCCTAGAAGTTGCATCAGGTGCAACTTGTATATCGTCCCAAACAGTTGAATTACCTTCAAATTTCATAGTCCCATCACTTTCAAATCTGGTTTGATTTGTTCCATCACCAATTGTAACTTCACCAGTAGTCGAAACTTTCATTCGCTGTATTCCATTGGTTTTTATTATTAAACTTTTCGAATCAGTTGTTCCAATAAAATCTAAAGTAGTGTCTGTTCCTGCATTTCCATTCAAGCTCCATGTGGAACCATTGTTAACTCCTGATGTAACAAGTTTTGTCCAAACGGCAGAAGTTGTTGTACCACTATTATAATAAAAACCTAAACCTCCTGAAATACCTGAATTTGTATTGTAAATCAATAAACTTGTTGCAGGTAATTTAATAGTACCTGCATCTGTTAATGATGATAAACTCACTCTTGGAATGAGTAATCCTTTTGAAGAACTTACTACATCAAGCATAGCCGATGTATCTGGGCTATTACCGGTTGTGTTGATTCCAACGTTTTGCGAAAATGCAATTGATGTAAGTAGAAATAAAAACGCAACCATTGCGTCTTTAATAATTTGGGTTTGCTTTGCTTTCATGATTGTTTAAATTAAGGTGTTAACTTATTAGCTTATTCATCTGCTTGTATAATTTTTTATACCACTTAAACTCATAACAAATTTTATTTCAATAAAATCACTAAACCATGATGCAGGTCATTAAATTGCCTTTTTTTTAATCTGTATGACATTTTTTTCTGTTTATTAAGTTGTTTTTCTATTTGAATGACACAATCCTGTTTCTCATTTAATTCATCTTCAAATATTACAAAACTAGATTTAGCAGGGGATTATTTGCCCTTATTGAAACTCCAACACTTTAGTTAATAAAATGATAACAACTCTGTGTTTTGAAACACGATAAATTGGTTTATTTTGCTCACGTTTTCGAGGATATGAATAAACACTTTTACTCTTTTCTAATTTCTTTTCTAATTTCTTACTTTGGCTTTGCGCAAGGCACCGCAACTATTAGCGGTTTAATAAAAGACAAAAAAGACAACTCCGAATTAATAGGTGTAAATGTTGTTTTAAAAGGAACTTCGCTTGGCGCTGTGAGTGATGTGAACGGAAAATTTGTGATTAAAAATGTTCGTCCGGGCGAGTACACAGTTGAAATTAGTTACATCGGCTATAGTAAAACACAATTTACCGGAATTAAAGTAAAAGCTGGCGACAACAAGGTTTTGGAGGTTCAACTTATCCCTACCAATGTTGCTATCGACCAAGAAGTAATTGTAATTGGAAAAAAACCGCTCATTGATATTGAGAAAGCAAAATCTACCAATACAATTTCACAAGAAAACATTGAACTGCAACCTGCCCGTCAGATTCAAAAAATAATCAACACACAACCTGGAGTTCAAAATGCTCCTGCTGGATTAAGTATTCGCGGTGGGCGAACTTACGAAACAGGTGTACTTATTGATGGTGTAAAAGTTACCGATCCACTTGCCGGTACCGGTTTTGGTATGGATATAGGCTCGAATGCCATTAGCGATATTGAAATTACAACAGGAGGAATTGGTGCTGAATATGGTGATGCAACAGCTGGCGTTATCAATATAAAATCACGCAGTGGTGGCGATAAATTTGAAGTAGGCGCAAGCTACAAACGCGATAATTTTGGATACAATAAAAATTATTTATCGAGCTGGAATAGTCAGGTTGCCGAACTAAATGTTGGTGGACCTATTGCAGGAAAATTACTGGATAACCGCTTGCGTTTTTCGGCCGAATTACGAGCAGCATTTACTGATGAGTTTTATAAAAATCCTGCTAATCAAGTGGTATCTTCTTTATACCCTCAAGGTGGAGGAACATCATGGGCACCTTATCAGGACAACCGTTGGAGTGCAAATGCGAAAATGAATTATTCGTTTAAAAAAGGAAGCACGTTAACTGTTTCGGGAATGCGCTCAATTGCCATTAATCAGGATGTGAATATGCTCCGTATTTTTGGAAACGATTTACCTTGGACTCCCGGTTATCAATACGCATTTTCGAATCAAATGGATAATGCCAATACTTTTACCAGCGATGCTTATATGATGATGGCTGATTGGAAACAATCGGTAAACAAACGCCTTTCGTATAATATTACATTCTCTCGATTTTTTGTTCATTTACGTGCTGATGCCAATGGACAGCCTTGGCGGCCCGACAATGTGAATCACGAATACGACCCAGCTTCCATAAATCTTTATCCGGTAACTTATTTTAACCCCTCTTCAAATGTGGTGTTTGTAAATCCTGCTTCGGGATTTTATAACAACGGTGGTATTGCAACATTATGGCACGACCATTATTTTGAAGAATATACTTTGCGTGCTCAGGGAAATTTATTTTCTATCAATACTTTTAACAAATTGAATTTTGGTTTCGAAACCAAGTTTCAGGAAATGCAATGGATTGATATTATTCGTCCGTGGATTGGAGCACCCATTCCACTTGCAAACGGTGGAACTTCTCAATCATTTCGTTTGGGACAACAAAGTGATGTGTGGAAAGTAAACCCGCAACGTGGTGGTTTATTTTTAACCGATCAAATAAAATATAAAGGATTGATTGCAAGTGTTGGCGGGCGCTTTGAATATTGGGCTCCGGGTAAATATATTGATGATGCCATTAACGATCCAAACTCTCCGATACGAAATGAAATTCGTCAGAATTATTACGACCACACCACACAAATTGGCGACCTCCGATATAAGTTTCGTTTCTTGCCAAAAATATCCGCATCGTTTCCAATTCGCGAAAACCAAATATTGTATTTTAACTACGGACACACCACTATTCTTCCACATCCTTCCTATTTATATCCCGGCTTAAATCCTGTTTATCAAGATCGCTCTACAATTGCTAACCTTGGTAATCCCGACCTAAATCCGGAAGTAGATATTTCGTACGAAATAGGTTTGAAATCGGATATAACATCAAATGATGCATTAACATTTGCTGCATTTTTAAAAGATAAATATGATTTTATTACTGCTGTACAAATGCAAGTAAAAGATGTTACCGGCAGAGATGTTACCCGTACTGTTCACATCAATTCTGATTATGCACGAACACGCGGAATCGAATTGGGTTATATTAAACGTATCGGAAATTTTTACACCGGACAAGCATCATTTACATACATGGTTACAACCGGACAAAGTGCAAGTGCCAACGAAAAAATCAAAGACTTGCTTGCAACAGGAGCTGCCGAAGACACTAAAGAATATTACCTTCCTTGGGATTGCCCTTACGATTTTAAATCAAATCACACATTTAGATATGCCAACAAAACAGGAATGTTAGGTGTAAAATGGCTAAACAATATGAGCTTGTATTTTGAAACCGTAACACGCAGCGGAATAAGATACACACCTTATATATTCGACCATACCGACCCTGCAACCGGACGACCAATGTATGTTGCCGACCCTAACCCCGATAACAAATGGAGCAAAATTGGCGAGTATTGGTTTTGGGCCGATTTAACTTTTACCAAATGGTGGAACGTAAAAAAAATGCGTGTGTCGTGGATGTTGCAGGTAACAAATATTTTTAACAACCAAAATACTTCTATTGTAAATCCGGTTACGGGTAAAGCCTATCAAAACGGTGATAATGTTCCCGACACATGGATTGACCCACGTTACATTGACCCGCGCAACAACACCTCTGGACCACCGCCAACCAACCCTGCACGATACATGGAACAACGCCATATTATGACAGGTATCGCTTTTAAATTTTAATTTTTTTTGATGCACTAAAAATGTGCATAAAGGCTTAATAATTTATTCATGTTAATTTTCTTTTAATATGCCTAAAGTTGTGTTAATTCGCACCATAAATTTTAATATATGAAAAGACTACTTACTACAATTTTAATTTCTTTTATTGTTGCTACGAGCTTTGCTCAATCATTCACTGCGGGTAATATTGCTGTTCTTCGAATTGGAGATAGTATTACTGCTTTAGCAAATACAGGGAACACATTAGCCCTTGATCAATTTACAACATCAGGTGCTTATGTAAATTCTGTTATTTTACCTAAGTCAGGTACAAATGCTGTAATTTTAGGAGCTACTGCTACTTCTGAAGGATTTTCAACATTAGCTTCTAATGGTTCGGCAATTACTTTTTTAGCATATAAAACTACTGCGCCTTATTCTGCTGCAATTAATACAAGTACATCAGCTCTTGTTAACAGAGTTGTTGTATCAGTTAATGCATCTGGAACTGTTAGTTTTCCTTCATTAACAGCAACTAGTTTTTCAGCAGGCAATCCACGTTGTGTAGTTTCAAACGGAACTTCATATTGGGGTGCAGGTTCTAACACTGGGATATGTTGGGGAAATAGCACTTCAAATCTTGACACTATTGTATCAAATTCAAGTACTAACATAAGAGCAATGAATATTTTTGGTGGTCAACTATACTATAGTACCGCATCTGGAACAACTGGGATATGGAGAGCAGGAACAGGTACACCGTCAAACTCAGGAACAACTTCATCCGTTTATTTTGCAACAGCATCAGGTACTAGTCCTTCTCCTTATGGATTTGCATTAAATAATGATTCTAACATATGCTATATAGCTGATGATAGAGTGATTGCATCAGGAGGAGGAATTCAAAAATGGAAAAGAACCGCAGGTGTATGGAGTTTATTATATACAATTGGAACAGGTTCTGGAAGTACAGTAGGTGCAAGAGCTATTACTGTTAATTGGAACACATCACCTGCAACAATATTTGCAGTTACAGCTGAAGGTTCTTTAAACAGAGTTATTAGAATTAATGATACAAGCGCAACTGTAACTCCTGTTACAATTGCTACAGCTTCTACTAATACAATTTTTAGAGGTGTGTCTTATACACCTGGTACATCTACATTACCAGTTAACTTCACCTCTTTTAATGCCATCAAACAAAATACCGATGCATTATTAACTTGGAGTACTGCAAGTGAAATAAACAACAATGGTTTTGCTATCGAAAAAAGTTTAGACGGAAAAACATTTAATCAAATTGGTTTTGTAAAAGGTGCTGCAAACAGCAACAAACTTTTATCGTACAATTTTACAGATAACGATTTATCGAAAGGAACTTCATACTATCGTTTAAAACAAATTGATATGGATGGTAATTATACTTTCTCGAAAACAGTTACTGTGGTAAATGAAGTTGCTAAAAAAGCTACACGCACTTTACCAAATCCTTTCAACAACGAATTAAACATACATGTAACAGCTGATGCAGCAACAACTGCAACAGTTGAAGTAATGGATATGCTTGGGAAAGTTCATTACTCAGGTATTGAAACTTTAACAGCTGGCGACAACAAAATAAACATCAACACATCAAACCTAACTGATGGAATTTATTTCGTTCGCATGAATATTAACGGAGAACTTTTTACTCAAAAAATTATTAAGAAGTAATTCGATTTTTTAAATATCTTATTTTAAAAAGCAGCCACCAAAAGTGGCTGTTTTTTTTTAAGATAATTATATAAATTTTTAAGCATATCATTGCCTTACTAAACTAACAACAAAATGAAAAAACTAATACTAACAGTTTTTACTTTAGCATTATTGATGCTAAATTTTTCGTTTGCACAACTTTTGCTGAACGAAGATTTTAATTACAACACAGGTGATACTATTTCAAACAGAGGATGGACCGTATTTAGCGGAACAACGACTAACATTATTAAAGTTGTCAATCCAGGCTTAAGTTTTACAGGTTACAGTGCATCAAACGTAGGCAATGCCGCTTTTATGAATAATACCGGGCAAGATGCATATCTTGATGCAACTGTATCGGTTAGCAACGGTTCTATTTATGCTTCGTTTATGATTAACGATTCGATAGCTCAGTCAACTGGAGATTATTTCTTGGCTATGCTTCCACAAACATCAACAAGTTTGTATTCTGCTCGTACGTTCATCAAATTATTGTCGACAGGATACTATAAAATGGGTATTTCTAAAGGCTCTGAAACGGCAGTATATACAACCGATTCGTTTGCATTGAAAACAACTTATTTATGTGTTGTAAAATATCAATTCAATACTGGAACATTAAACGATACACTTAAGCTTTTTATGTTTAACAGCGGATTTCCTGCAACAGAACCTGCAACTGCAAGTGCAATAACAGGTGGTGGTGTAACAGCTGATGCAACTGATTTGGGAAGAATTGCTTTAAGACAAGGAACTGCTTCAAGTGCACCAACCTTAACCATTGATGGAATTCATATGGCTACAACTTGGGCTAATTTGAATACTACAACATTAAACCCTTATCCCATTACAGGTGTGAGTGTAACAGGAATTACAACCACTACATCAACAGTTAACTGGACAAAACCTGCAGGATACAACAACAGTACCATGACAACTTTGGTGTTTTTAAGAACAGGTTTTGGATTTACACCAGGAACGCCAACTTCATCCGTAAGTGCTTATACAGCCAATTCAAATTTTAGTTTGGCAACATCAGGTTTTCAAAACGACTCGGCTGCCAAGTGTGTTTTTAAAGGCGATACCAATACATTTACAATAACAGGAATTTCACCAACTACAGCGTGCTACTTATTAATTTATGTTGTTCGTGATGCTGATTCGGTTTATTCGGCAGCCAATTTAAATTATAAATGGACAACTGCAAATGCAGGCCCTACAGCTGTTAACAGCATTTCATTTACTGCTACCGGAGCAACAACTGCAAACATTAATTGGATAAAAGACACTTCATACAAAAACACTTTACACACCACAATCGTATACCTAAAACAAGCTTCGGCAGTTAGTGCAGGTTCATCGCCAACAACTAATCCGATTCGTGTTACCGACAATACTATTTTTGGTTTGGGAACAAAATATACAAACGACACCAATGCTTTTGCTATTTATAAAGGCGATACCAATTTGGTTTCGGTATCAGGATTAACATCGGGTACAACTTATTATGTGATGGCATATACTATTAGCGATGCCGACTCTTTGTATTCGGTTTCGGCTGCAGGAAGCGGAACAACTATTTTTCCAGCACCATTGCCTGTATCCAACGACACGCTTATCGGAACAAGTACAACTGCAGCAACAACTAGTTGGACAAAACCAGTGGGATATGTTAACTCGGCATACACTACTTTGGTATTTGTAAAACAAGGCTCTGCTATTACAACAGGCACGCCTACAAAAACAGTTAGTTATTATGTTCCAAGTGTATTGGTTGGATCGGGAACAAAATATCAAAATGATACTGCGGCAAGATGTGTTTACAAAGGCGATACAAATTTTGTAAATACAATATTTATGAATAATTCGGCTCCTTATTATGTATTGATTTATGTAGTTCGCGATGCTGATTCAAATTATTCAGCTGCATCAATCGGAACAGGCTCGTGCCTACCTCCACCGCCAACACCTTATTACAACATTGCTCAAATAAATCACACCAATGCAACAACTGGAAATCCAGATTCGCTGAATGTAAGAGCTACACTAAGAGGAATTGTTTATGGCATTGATCACCCAACTGGAGGAAGTTCACATTTATTTTTGCTTCGCGATGCAAGCGGAGGAATTGCTGTAAATAGTACTATAACCTTTGGTTATTTAGCTACCCAAGGGGACAGTATCATGGTTCAGGGTGTCGTATCATCAGTTAGAGGATTGGCATCAATAACTATTTCGAATGATACATTAAAAAAACTCGGATCAGCAAAACCAATTAAAAATGCTGTTCCTGTTTCTACATTAAATGAAGCATCAGAAAATGATCTTATTGTATTAGACACAGCAAGACTTTTAACACTAGGTGATACAAGCTGGATAAGTAATAAAACATACTCATTTGTAACTAAAACAAAAGATACGGTTAACATGGTCATTTACACATCAAGTTCAATTGCAGGTTCTCATATCGCATCTACAAATAAATTTGTTATAACTGGAACAGGAAGCCAAACCAGCACAAGCACATTTGCACCTTTTGCCTTTAATGGTTACTCAATCATACCAAGAAAAATTACGGATATAGTTTCGATTGATACTAACTCTCTTCATATAGGTGTAAGTGAAGTTCATTCACTTTCAAAAATCACAGTTTATCCGAATCCATTTACCGATAAATTTACGGTGAATGTTTCGTGCACAAAAAATGTAAAAGCTGAAATTGAACTATTTGACTTAGCTGGAAAAGTTTTGTATTCAACAACAGAAAATCTTGTTGAAGGAATAAATAAAATTCCTTTCATAACATCTGAAATCAAAGAAGGAATGTACTTTATCAAAATCAGTTCAGAGGGTAATACTTATATTCAAAAACTGATAAAATAGTATCCAAAAAATATCAAATTCAGAGCAAGCATGGTCTAAACAGCCATGCTTGTTTGTTTTTAGTAATTTTGACCTTTTTAACTCAATATTAATATTTTATTAGCTTCAAAACATTTTACTTTGTTTGCAACACCAAAATTTTATTATCATGAAAACGAATAAATTACTCATACTTTTTGTATTTGTAACACTGTCAACTTTTACATTTGCACAGCAATTACTTACTGAGAATTTTAATTATACAAATGGCCAGCCACTCACATCAAACAATTGGGTTTTGGCAAGTGGTGGCACTTCACCAAATGTTAGCAGCCTAGGGTTAACTTATACAGGTTATGTTTTATCGGGACAGGGAAATGCTGCTCTTGTAAATACTGTTGGTCAGGCAGTATGTACAGATGGATTATCGAACATTAACAGTGGAAGTTTATATACTTCGTTTATGTTAAATGTATCGAGTGTTACAGCAACGGGTGACTATTTATTTTCGCTTTTACCTCAAGGAGCAACAGGTTTGGGGACATCATTCGGACGTGTATTTGCAAAAGCAGCGAGTACTGGATATTACAAACTTGGTGTAGCACAATTTAATTCAGCTGTTTATAATAACAACGACAGTTTTGCTATAGGTACAACAGTACTTGTCATAACAAAATATAAATTTGGCGGTACAGGAAATGATTCTTGTTCAGTGTTTGGGTTTAGCAGCGGTATTCCTTCAACTGAGCCATTAACGCCCGGAGCCATCAACACAAATTCAATTGCATCGCCACCAACAGGATTAGGAAGATATGTAATCAGAATGGCTACAAATTCTCCTTCTTATACAATTGATGGAATCAGATCGGGGCAAACTTGGACCGATTTAAACACTGTTGCTTCAATTCCTCAATCAGGTGTAAGCTCGCCATCAATTAATGCATTGGGAAGTTCATATGCCAACATCACATGGACAAAACCTGCAGGGTATTTAGGAACAGCAATGACAACTTTGGTGTTTTTAAAAGCTGGCTCTGCCATTACAACAGGAACGCCAAACGCACCTGCTTCAACATATACAGCCAATACAAATTTTTTATCAGCAACATCAACTTTTCAAAATGATGCAAATGCAAAATGTGTATACAAAGACACAAATAATGCAGTAACTGTATCGGGTTTAACACAAGGACAAACTTATTATGCACTCATTTATGTTTTAAGAAATGCTGATACCGTATACTCATCATCAGTTACAGTAAATAATACCATTCCTGTAACAGCACCGGGTGCACTAACAGGAATGATTTTTACCGCAACAGGACAAACAACAGCGAGTATTAGCTGGACAAAACCTGCAGGTTACAACAATGCCAATCACTCAACAGTTATTTTTGTTAAAGCGCTCTCGGCAGTTACACAAGGAACTCCAGTTATTGCAACAAATAAATATTTAGCTAATTCAAATTTTACCCTTTCTACTTCAACATTTCAAAATGATGCATCTGCAAAATGTGTATTCAATGGTGATACCAATTTTGTGAATGTTACCGGATTAACATCTGGAACAATTTATTATGTATTGGCATATGCAGCAAACGATGCCGATTCAAGTTATGCTGCAGCAGCAACAGCTTCAGGAAAAACAAACAGTCCGGCACCGCAAGCTGTTACAGCAGTAACTTTTACAGCTAGCGGAGCAACAACTGCAAACATCACATGGAATAAAGGTATCAATTATATCAACTCATCATTTACCACATTGGTTTTTGTAAAACAGGCAGCACCTGTTACTGCAGGAACACCTACTGCTGGTGTAACTGTTTATACTGATAATGCTTCGTTCGGACTTGGAACACCGTATCAAAATGATGCTTCAGCATATTGCGTTTACAAAGGTGATACGAATGTTGTTTCAATAACAAGTTTAACGGCATCTACAAATTATGCAGTTTTAATTTATGTGGTAAGAGATATTGATTCGCTTTATACCACAGGAGCAACAGGAGCCGGAACCACATCTGCTGCACCAGTAGCTCCTCCATCTGATGTTACAGGAGTAAATTTTACAACTGTTACTTCAACATCAGGAAACATATCGTGGACACTACCAACAGGATTTAGCACAATTACAAACAGGGTTTTGGTATTTGCAAAAACAGCTTCAGCAATTACTGCAGGAACACCAACTCGCAGAGCAAATTTTTACACAGCCAATGCTAATTCACCATATGGAACAGCATACCAAAATGATGCTTTAGCCAAATGCGTATACAATGGAACAGGAAATAATGTTACCATTGGAGGTTTAAATGGTTCAACGCTTTATCATTTTTTAATCTATGTAATTCGTACACAAACCACAGGATTGCCTCCAACCCAAGATTCAACTTACTCAACTCCAGGTGCAACAGGAACCGGAACAATTACTCCGCCAGCTGATGTAACCAATTTAACTTTTGGTGCCACATCAACAACCACTGCAACAATCAGCTGGACAAAACCTGTGGGATATAATAATGCAACTTATTCGACATTGGTTTTTGTTGAACAAGGTGGTGTAGTTTATAAAGGTACTCCAACAACAGCACCGATAAATTACAGTGCAAATGCAAATTTTGCAGGTACAGGTAGCACGGCTTATCAAAATGACGGATCGGCATTTTGTGTTTATAAAGGCGATACCAATTTTGTGAATGTAACTGGATTGAATAATGCTGCACCTTATTATGTTTTGGTTTTTTCTGTTCGTGATGCAGACTCTGCTTATTCACTTTTAGGTGTAACAACAAGCGGATCTGTTTTGGCTTCACCGCCTCCGGCACCTGTAGATGTAACAGCTACAACTGTTAACGGATTAACTTCATCAAGTGCTCGCATTAACTGGACAAAACCTACTGGATATATTAATTCAGTTTATACCACATTGGTTTTTGTAAAGAAAAATCTATCGATATCAAAAGGAACACCTACAAAAACTGTTTCTTATTATACAGCTAATACAAATATTTCATTAGGAACAGCTTACCAGAATGATAATTTGGCAAGATGTGTTTATAAGGGAGACACAAATTTGATTGACATTACCAACTTAAATTATCCTGCAAACTATTATGTTTTGGTTTATGTTGTTCGTGATGTTGATTCGGTTTATTCGGCTTCAGGTGATACATCATCGGGAACAGCACTTGCTCCGCCTCCTCCACCATCAGATGCATCGGGAACATTGTTTACCGGTTTAACACAAACCAATGCACGTGTTGACTGGACTAAACCTCCTGGATATTCAAATGCAAGTTATACCACACTTGTTTTTGTAAAGAAAAATCTTGCGATTACTAAAGGAACTCCCACAACATCGGTAACAGCCTATACAGCCAATCAAAATGTTTCACTCGGTTCAGCTTATCAAAATGATAACCTTGCTAGATGTATTTACAAAGGTGATTCGAGTTTTGTGAACATCACCGGACTAAACTATCCAGCAAACTATTATGTGTTGGTTTGGGTAGTAAGAGATATTGACTCTGTTTATTCACCTGCAGGCGATACTGCTTCGGGCTCGCCACTAACACCTCCACCTCCACCATCAGATGTGACCAATGTTACATTTACTGGAATATCTACCACAGCTGCAAATATCAGTTGGACAAAACCATCAAACTATACAGATGCTACATTAACTACATTGGTTTTTGTAAAACAAACTTCAGCAGTTAGTGCAGGCATACCAACAAAAAGTCAGCAAACATATTTGGCAAATTCTTCATTTGGATTGGGAACAGCGTATCAAAATGATCCGGCTGCACGCTGTGTTTATAAAGGCGATTCAAGTTTTGTAAATATTACAAACATCAACAACACCTCAACTTATTATGTTATGATTTATGTTATTCATAATGTTGATTCGTTGTATTCGGCAAATGGTGCAACAACATCTGGAATGGCATTACCAAATCCACCTCCACCGCCATCAGATGTAACCAATTTAACTTTTACAGGTTTATCAACTACAGCTGCAAAAATTCAATGGACAAAACCATTAACCTATAACAACAATGTTTTATCGACATTGGTATTTGTAAAATCTGCATCAACAATTAATAAAGGTACACCAACCAAATCTGTAAATGCATATTCACCAAACGTTTATTTTGGAACAGGCTCGGCCTATCAAAATGATGCAAATACATTTTGTGTTTATAAAGGCGATACAAACTTTGTGAACATTGGAAATCTTTTTAACGGTGCACCATATTATGTATTGGTATATGTTGTTACCGATTATGATTCACTTTATTCTGTTTCGGGTGATACCGCTAGTGGATGGGCATTACCTACTCCACCACCTCCTCCGTATTATACCATCAGTCAAATAAATCATACCAATACGCTTACAGGTGTTCCTGATTCAATTGGCGTTCGTGTAGGATTACGTGGAGTGGTATACGGATTTAATCTTCGCACACCTGGAGTTGAATTTTTATTACGCGATAAAACAGGAGGAATTACTATTTCAAATTTATCGAGCAGTTTTGGATATACTGTTAAAGAAGGAGATAGTATTGAAGTACA
>CANKGI010000061.1 GCA_947481365.1 Bacteroidota bacterium
AAGATATTGCTGCGGCATATATCGAAAAAAAAGGATATAAAATTCTTACCCGAAATTATGTGTTCGGTAAAATGGAACTGGATATCATTTGTATGTACAACAACGAAATTATTTTTGTTGAAGTAAAAACACGAACAGATGATCAGATGGCATTTCCAGAGCAGGCGGTAGGTAAAGCAAAACAACACAACATCAGATTGGCTGCCGAAAATTATCTCGAAGAAAAAGACGTAACTTTACCGCACAGATTTGATATTGTGGCTGTGGTTAAAGGGGAGAAATTTGAGATAGAACATTTTGAAGATGCCTTTTATCCCTTTGATGTAATTTAAATTATTGAGCATAATGAAAACAAAAAAAGAAATAGTTAATGATTGGTTGCCTCGTTATACAGGTAGAGAATTGAAAGATTTTGGAGAGTATATTTTACTTACTAATTTTATCAATTATGTGGAGTTGTTTGCTCAGCAATTTAAAGTTGAAGTTGTAGGAAGAGATAAGCCCATGCAAACAGCTACAGCAAATAATATTACCATTTTAAATTTTGGTATGGGTAGCGCAATGGCAGCTACAGCAATGGATTTACTTTCGGCAATAAACCCCAAAGCAGTTTTATTTTTAGGCAAATGCGGTGGGTTGAAAAAGAAAACCAAGCTTGGAGATTTAATATTACCTATTGCAGCCATTCGCGGAGATGGAACAAGTAACGACTATTTACTTCCCGAAATCCCGGCATTACCTTCTTTTCGTTTACAAAAAGCTGTTTCGGCAACTATTGTAAAACATGCCATGGATTACTGGACCGGAACTGTTTATACAACCAATCGCAGGGTTTGGGAGCATGATGATAAGTTTAAAGAATACCTTCAGCAAACCCGTGCAATGGGTATTGATATGGAAACAGCCACAATTTTTGTTGTAGGATTTGTAAACGGAACTCCGAAAGGAGCATTGCTTTTAGTATCAGATAATCCGATGGTTCCGGAAGGAGTAAAGACGTCAAAAAGTGATAAGAAAGTAACAGATAAGTTTGTTACTAAACATTTAGAAATTGGTATCGACTCGTTAATAGAATTGCGTGATTCTGGCGAGTCGGTTAAACATCTTCGATTCGAATAGTTTCTTCTTCCGATGGAAGTGAAAGTTCGATAAAGATTGTCGTTCCTACATTTTCCTTGCTTTCCAACCAAATATGACCGTTGTGTAATTCAACAATTCGTTTTACAATCGACATTCCCAGTCCTAATGATTTTTCACCTTCAGTTCCTCGTCTGCTGGCTTTTGTAAACTTATCGAATATGATTGATTTCATCGAATCCGGAATTCCAATTCCATTATCTTGTACTTTGATGATTACTTTTTCGCGATCAGTTTGAGCCTCTGCAGAAACCAAAATATCAGCTTTACGATTGCTAAATTTTATGGCATTTACGAGTAAATTATTAATTACCCGAGAGAACTTACTTTGGTTAATGTCTATATCGATTTTGGGTATGTTGCTTTTGAAATTAATGGTCAACTCCTTGTCTTTAGCCAAGAAAGAGTTGGATTGAATGATTCCGCTTATAAAACTTACCAGTTCGGTAGATTCTTTTTTCATTCTGTAATCTGTTCTATCTAAATCAGATATATCAAGCAAATCACTAATTATATTTAAAGCAGTTTTACACGATCTATTAATGAGTTCAAAATATTTATCTGCATTGTTAACGTCATTTTTTATTAAATCGGCCAATCCTAAAATTGCAGAAATCGGATTACGTAAGTCATGCGCTACAATTCCTAGAATATTATCTTTAGAACGATTGATGTTCTCAAGTTTTTTCTCGTTTAATTTTTGCTGAGTTATCCTTCTCGAATAAATAAGATATCCATTGATTTTACTCATTTCATCTCTTACCGGAATAATATCATCAATGTAATAATCGTCACCCGTTTTGTATTCGATTTGAGAATCAACGCCATCACGAGCTTTGTCAAAATAATCCCAAAGCATTTTCAGTCCAAACTGATCGGCAATATCGTACATGTTTTTACCCGTAAATTTCTCGGGCTCATATCCTTTCCGTTTTAAATCGGTACCACTTGCTACAATTACATTGAATTTATCATCAAGCATGAAAAGGTTTGAGTTTGGGATATTTGAAGCCAAATGCCTGTAGCTTCTTTCGCTGGTTTGTATTTTCTCTTCAAATTTCTTTCTAAGGGTTACAACCTTTAATATTTGTATGACATATAAAACCTCATTTTTTTCAATAATTGGTTTATACATGTTCTCCATGTAATAGAATTGTCCTGTAGATCCTTCGTAGGGAAATTCGCACTTAACTGTTTCGCCCTTAAGTGCTCTTGTAAATTGATCTGTCCAGAATTTTCTTTTGTCGATAGGTAATGCTTCACCCAAATTCATCCCAACTTTTATTCTGAAATTGTCGGATTGAAAGAAGCTATTTGCAAGTTTTTGATTATATGAAATTATCCTGAAATCAGCATCGAATATCCCGATCATATCATCGGAATTATCGATAAAGGTTTGCATGTCTAATTTGAAATTAATTAACATTTATAAGTATGTGTTAGCTTTATGGAAAATAGATTAACGGGCAAATATATGTTAATTCAATAAAGTTTTACCAATTTTTTTAAATAGAATATGAAATAAGTGTTAATAGGGAAGAATATAAGTTTCAGAAGAAATATGATTATTTGAACGGTATTAACTATGCTGGATCAACATCAGCATAAATCAATGATTTTCTAAACTTCTTGTTCTCAGACACTTTGTTAATTGATGCTGCGATAAAATGTTTTATTTCTTTTAGGCTAAACGAACTTTTATCCAACTTAAGCAGCATTTCTTTTATGTAATAATTACGGATTCTTGATACAAAAGGACTTTCAGGTCCAATCAGCATAGCACCTAATCGGTTTTGAAGTTCATGTTTTAATGCAAAAGCCGAATCTGATGCAATTGCATACTCTTTATGTTTTACGATTAATTTAATCAATCGTGAGTGTGGCGGATAATGAAATTGCAAGCGTCCAGCCATTTCATTATTGTAAATGTTTTCAAAATGTCCGTTTATAATTTCCTGAATTACAATATTGTCGGGTGATGAGGTTTGAATGATAACTTTACCTTGCTTTTTGCGTCTTCCTGCTCGTCCACTAACCTGAGATAATAGCTGGTAGGCTCTTTCATGTGCTCTAAAATCAGGAAAATTTAAAATCTGGTCGGCATTGATGATTCCTACAACATTCACTTTCGAAAAATCCAATCCTTTACTCACCATTTGGGTTCCAACAAGAATATCGGCTTCATGATTTTCGAATCGCTGAATGATATTTTCTAATGCATTTTTTGAATTTGCCGTATCTAAATCTAATCGACTTACTCGTGCATTTGGGAAATAGGCCTTAATTTCATCTTCGATTTTTTCAGTTCCTAGTCCTTTTAGATCGAGTTTTACAGAATTACATGCCGGGCAAATTTGAGTAACATTTTGGGTGTATCCGCAGTAATGACACTTAAGTAAATCATGTGTTTTATGATAAGTAAGGTTAATGTCGCAATTTGTGCAACGGCAAGTCCATTGACAAACTTCGCACTGAAGTATGTGAGAATACCCTCGTCTGTTTTGGAATAAAATAACCTGGTCGTTTTGCGATAAAGCATTTTCTATTTCATCATACAAAACCGAAGTAAAAATACCTTTCATGGTTTTTACCCGCTTTTCTTCGGCAAGGTTTGCTGTTACTATTTTAGGAATCTCAATATTGCCATAACGATATTTCATTTCAATAAGGGCAAATTTTTCCTGCTTGCAATTAAAGTAACTTTCGAAGGAAGGTGTTGCCGATCCTAAAATGGTTTTACATTTCCATATATGAGCCAAATAAATTGCAGCATCGCGTGCATGGTAACGAGGAGCAGGGTCGTATTGTTTGTAACTTTGGTCGTGTTCTTCATCTACGATGACTAACCCCAAATTACTAAATGGTAAAAATACTGCTGAGCGTGCTCCAATAATTACCTTGGCTTCATTGTTCTGAATTTTACGCCACAACTCAACACGTTCATTTTGGGTAAATTTAGAATGAAATGCAATAGCGTCATCACCAAAATACTTTTTAACGCGAGCAACAATTTGAGATGTTAATGCAATTTCGGGTAATAAAAATAACACCTGTTTATTCTGTGCCAACGCTTCTTCAATCAGTTTAACATAGATATGTGTTTTACCACTCGATGTAATTCCGAATAGTAAGGCTACATCCTTTTCCGTAAATGCTTTTTTTACTTTGTTAAAAGCTTCGGTTTGAACTTCGTTTAAGTCAAACGTTTCTACTTCTAAATGATTCGATAGTATTCTATCGGTTTTTAGTTTAAATATCGAAAATATTCCTTTGGTTTCGAGTGTTTTTAATGAGCTTTCGTTTGAACCCGAATGTGCCAGCAAGGTTTTCTTTTGAATTACTTCACTTTCGTTTTTTAAATGAAGATATGTTACCAGTAAATCGAGTTGTTTAGGCTTCTTTTCTAACGATTGAAAAAGCACTTCGAGTTCATGCTCATTTTCAAATTGCTCATTTAACTTTACACACGAAATTGTTTTGGGTTTGTAACTTTCCTTAATTTCTTCAGATAATATAATTACATCATTTTGGTATAAACGCTGTAATGGTTTAAATACATTTTTTACTTGAATAATTTCAGCTACTTCGGCCAATGTAAGCTCTTCTTTTGTTGTTAAAGCTTCAACAATCAAGTATTCTTTATCTGATAATTCAATTGAATTAATATCGGTTTCGGTGTTTAATTTAATTTTGGTTTCACTTTGCAATTTAAAGTAGGATGGAAGTGCAGCATTCATTACATCACCCATTGAGCACATGTAATATTCCGACATCCAGTTCCAGAATGTTAGTGCTTTTTCGGTTACCAAAACATCATCATCTAATACCGAAAGAATGTTTTTGGCTTCATAACCTTTGGGTGGTATATGTTGAATGTTGTAAATGATAGCTGAGTAAAGTCGGGTACGACCAAATTGCACGATAACTCTTTTGCCGGCTGCAACTTGCGTAATAAATTCGCTAGGCACACGATAGGTGTAAAGCTTAGCCAATGGCAGCGGCAAAATTACGTTTACAAATGTGGCTAAAGCGTTTTCCAATGATTACTATGAATTATTGCGAAGTAAACACACAGTAAATGAAAAGAAAAGATAATTATGATGCAGGCTGATTTTTAGGAAAATCGAAGTAAGATAATTTACCCGAATTTGCTGTTACTTGTTTCCAAGTTGGTAAGTCGAAATTAATTTGCGCTATACCCGATGTAGGCATATTGTCTAAAAAAGTATTGGTAAGATAACCTACAAGACCAGTAAAGGCGGGATTGTGGCCAAAAATAAAAACCTTAGCGTTTTCATCTTTAATTTCTCTGATTAATCCGATGAGTTTATCGATGTTGGCTTCATAAATAGCTGCATCTGTTCTGATATTTTTTTCGGGATAACCAATTTCGGCAGCAAAGAGTTTTGAAGTTTTTAACGCGCGCAATGCCGGACTGGAAATAATCATATCGGGTTTCACATTTTTCTTATGAAGCCTTTTTCCCATTTCTTCGGCATCTTTTTTCCCTCTTTCATTTAATGGTCGGTCAAAATCTTCCTGATTATGCATTTGCACAGCCGATTTTGAATGACGTATTAAATAGAGCGTTTTCATTAATTTCTTTTATCAGTATAATTATTCTTCGCCTCCCGATGCTTCTCCTTGTTCATCGTCAAACAAACCAAATTCATCTGCTTCATCATCCGATATTTCATCGGGTACTTCGTCTGATTTGTCTAAATAGTTTTTAGTGATTTCATCAAACTCATTATCGTCAACTAAGCCAAAACGTTGAACTTTATCGTATTGTTTAGGAGCCAGTCCAACAGTTTTTGAACATAAAGGATATTTTACACCTGCTTTTTCTTTCACTTCAATTCCAATCAATTCAATATAAAATGTCCATATTTCAATAAAATCGTACACATATAATATTTTCTGATGAGGATCGATAATATAACTGCTCAGTTTTGATTCTTTCATCACCGGAGTTTTATTCTCTTCATTTTCACTCATATCTTCAAGTGTAATTTCCTGACCTTTTTTCCAGGTATCAGTACTCATGTAAAACGAAGCTAGTTGCTTGGTGTCAAAATTTATCGACTGCAGAATGGCTTTATGCAGGTCTTCGAATGTTTGAGTTGATTTGATTTCAATCACCCTGTAAATGTCATCGTACTCTTCAAAAGTGATTTTAAATTTATATAAGGCCATGTTTTAATATTTCCGAGTTTATGTGGCAAAAGTACATTTTCTCGTGAAAAAAATTGCGACTACTTCTTACAAAAAAATAGTTTATCGTAAAATGGTGAGGTTACCTTTTGCCTGATGTGAGTTTTGATCCCAACCCGTATAATCAATGATGTATACAAACACATCGTTATTTGCTATTTTTAAATCGTTTGTAAAACCTTTAAATAATTCGTGTTTATTAAACGATTCGTAAACAATCATACCCCAGCGGTTATAAATTTTTAAATGAAAATCTTTAACAAATACCGGAACAACATTCCAGCTATCATTTAACGAATCGTTGTTGGGTGTATAAGCATCGGGAACATGAACGAGTGGTGCTTGAATCAAGTCGATTTGGTTCGACTGACTTTTGTTTCCAAATCCTTTTGTGCTTTCATCGGCAACTACAAAATATGAGTAAAATCCATTTTCGTAATTGAGTTGGTCGTCTTTAAACAATGTATCTTTATCAGGATTTGTTCCCATTATTTCGGCTTGCATCTGAGGCTGTATTCTTACAATGCTGTATTTGCTTACACCCAAATTCCAATAGTTATATCCGTTCCATTTTAAATAGTGTTCGAATGGATTAGAAATACCTCTAAGCAAAATGGAGCATGCTTCGTAGCTATTTTCACTTTCTAGACCGCATTCGTTTGTTTGGGTTAACTTGTAGCAATACGAACTGTCCTGAACTGTAACATTTTTATCTATAAAAAAGGTATCACTGATGCTTACCGATTCGTTTACTTTTTGATAATATCCCTCAGTGCTCAGCAATTGTTTTTTATAAATATCGTACGACAGAAAATGTTGTTCGCTGGATTTATTCCAGAACATAGCAACACTGCTATTGTTTAAAACTGTTACCGTTTGTAAGAGCATCGAAGGAGGATAGTCGGACGGTTGACGAATGGTGCATTTAAATAATGATGTGTCGCCATAATATCCGCAAACATCTTGCGCTGCAATGGCATAACAATAATTTAGTTTTAAGTTATTAATAGCTGCTGCATCTTGTATAGAAAATGCATTGGTATTGGTAACATTCAGCATGTTTTGAAATGTTCCGTCAGGAAGTTTTTTAATCAGCGTATATTTTCTGAAATACTTATTGGCAACCGATTGAGGCCATTTTATTTCAACAGTATTATTATCAATAAACTTTACACACTCAATTAGTGGTGGCGCATTTAGCGGTGGAGGAACAACAACAATTTTTATGGTTCCCGAGTTTGAATTGGGTGTCGGACATTGATTATCCTTCATGTAAAATTTAATGTAAGGCGTATCGGTTGAATGGATATCGTCACAACTGGTTGTCCATTTAAAACTGATTGTTCCTTTCGAGAGATTGGTGCTTGATGAATAATAAATGAGTTTTGGGTTTCCAAATACACTTCCTGTTGTTTGAAGAAAAATAGAATCTTTAGCATCGATTGAACTCATTTGGGCAGTGTAACTTAGCGTATCAAAAGCACTTACTTTTATAATGGTATCTTTTGTAAAAGAGAATACTTGATTAACGGCAGTATCTGTTTTATATAATGAGCAAACCACGCGAGAACTATCGGTTACCGAATCGCACACATTAACAGATGAAATAAAATAACAGTAATTATTGATTACATCGTTAAATGCTGTGGTATCAATAAATAAATTTGTAGTGTAATTGTTAATGGTGGTTAAAGGTGAAAAATCGCCATTGTTAACTTTACGGTATATTTTATACGATTTATAATATTTCGAATAGAGAATATTTCCCCATGATAATTTTAAAGCACTGTCGTTAATATGTGTTAAACATTGCGGAAAAGGCGAATGAAGAGGAGGGATGGGGTTCACAAGAATTTTAATAGTTCCTGTTCCGGTGCGTGTAACCGGGCAACCATTGTCGGTCATGTTTACGGTTAAAAATATGGTATCCTTGCTCACATCCTTACACATTGTTTGCCATATCAATATACCTTTTGAAACCCCTGCACCAATTGTTTTAGATACGCCTGCAGCATTACCCGCCAACGAAAATATATTTCCTGTTACGGTATAGTAAATCGAGTCGCCATCTTTATCAATCATTTGAAATGGAAAGAACAACATATCTGTTGCTGTTACATGAATCAATGTATCTCTAAACTCGGGAGCAAACTCCGATACATTTAAATAAATTTTAAATACCGCGTTATTACAATTACTCGATCTGTTTAATCTGCTCCAAGCACCGGTTGAAGTTGGGAAATCGGAATGACCACCACAACCTCCGCAAACCGATTGGTATACCACACCATTTTTATCAAATCGACTTGTACCACCATCTACATGTTCGTTGCTAATACTGCCGCCATAAAAAGTTGCATACGATAGTGCTTTTAAATCTTTGGCAAAGACAATCAAATAAAAGTCGGAGCCATCTGTTGTAGACTGAACAGCATTTACAGTAACTGGCAAACCTGTTGTGTATCCAGTGCCCCAATTGTGCGAAGCATTTACAACACCGCCCCAACCCGATACATAAACCCTTCCACACACATCAACCAAAAATGCCGATGGAGAAATATTGGGAACACCACCACCGGTACCAAACACCGTTGATGCTTTTACTGTTGTTAAATTTCGGTCGAGTATTTCGATAAACTGATTTCCTCCGGCATTGCTATACACGCCTGATGATACAGGGAATGCTCCATTTGTTTGTCCGGTTATATAAACATTTTGTTGTTTATCTATTTGTATTAAATAGGATTGATCATATAATGTTGTTCCTACATAAATAAACCCTAGCGATGATCCTCCCGATGGCGATACTTTGGCTATAAATCCATCGGCACTACCATGATAATTAAATGCAGCACCACCGGTGTGTGCAATGTTTGCGCTGTTTGTACCTCCGCAAACATAAATGTATCCAAGGTTATCGAAAGCAATTCCATAAGCAGCATCTGATAAACTACCGCCAATATAAGTTGAGAAATACAGATTAGTTAATGTTGGATTGAACTTAATTAAACATGCATCCTGATTACCGCCACCGTAACTAATTTGAAATCCATTTTGAATAGGAAATCCATCCGACACTGATGAATGTGTAGTTGATGCTACTACAATATTTTGATTCTCGTCAATTACCACTTCGCCTCTAAACTGGTCGCCATAGTTATACGTAAGCGGACGGTCGGTGGCATCATATAAACCATGTGTGGCATCGTTGTTTAATCCATCATCTTTTGATCCTCCAAAGTAAGTCGACCCTACCATTGTTGAACCATCAGACGAGAGTTTACTTACAATGATATCGTATAAACCATTTTGTGTTCTATCGAATGCTCCTGTTGTTGTTGGGAAATCGGTTGACGAGGTAGTTCCCATTATAATTAAATTGCCACTACTATCGCAAACCATACTATGGGGTTGCTCATTGTTTGCACCGCCAAGTAATGTTGCGTAAAGTAATTGTGTTCCATCGGGACTCAATTTCATAATACCAATATCGCGGGCAATTTCTTCAGAGTTTGGAATGGTAACTCCGCCTTTATATGTTGTTTGAAAAGCACCAAATGTTACCGGATACGAACCGCCTAAATAACTATAAACTGTTCCACCTCCATAAGCACATCCTGCATTATCATACGTTGCGGTAAAGCCCCAATTGTCGGCAGTTGAGCCCGAGAAACTGGAGAACACAACTGTTGGGTCGATGGTTAAATCACTATTTTGGTCGAACGAGTTAATTGAATAACTCAACATGTTTCCGTTTAAAATAAAATGTGCACCAATGCTATTGTTGTTTTGATAGCAAACAGGTTTTTCTTCTTTCATGATACCCACCGAAGTATAAACATTAAGCGCACCGTTAAGTATTTCCATCGAGTTAGGACCAACATAACTCAACTGTATGTTTGCCGGATTACCAGCAGCATGCACCACAAAATTTGTTTTATACGAACCTTCTAATGCAATAATTTCTAAATCGATATTTCGATACAGGTTAAGCAACGTAATTTTTTCGTAGGCATAACAATGGTTTGCCCATTTGCTTTTGTTGTTTCCAATAAAATAATTGTAATACTCAAAGCTGCGTGTTTGTTTTACTACCGTAGGATTGGTATTGCAACCCACAAAATCAACTTTAAGGTTGTGCGTATTCAGCACACCTTCTTTTTTATCGTGGGTAATATCGTGCAATACTTTTTCATCAAACATACCATAAGCAATACCGGTTTTGGTAACATATAAGTTTCCGTTGGGTATCGATGCTTTAAAAAGTATTTGTGCATCCCACTGCCCTTTGTTTTCAATCAGTTTTATAACCTTCGAGTTGGTTACAGGCTTTATCGTAATGGCAAAAATATTACCTGCCTCAAATATGAAGAAGAGTAATATAATTGATGCATAAAACTTTACAGCGCATTTCATCGCAAAACAAATTTATTCAAAATCTTGTACTTATCATTTTAATTGCAGATAAATATAACACCCCAAATGAAGAAAATAGTAGTGCTTACCGGAGCAGGAATAAGTGCCGAAAGTGGATTGAAAACTTTTAGAGACAGTGATGGATTGTGGGAGGGATACAATGTATATGATGTGGCAACTCCCGAGGCATGGCGAAAGAATCCGGCTATGGTGCAAGAGTTTTATAACCTGCGCAGAAAAGGGGTGATTGAAGCAATACCCAACGATGCACATATTGCAATTGCCCAATTGGAAAAATATTTTGATGTACAAATTATTACACAGAATATTGATGATTTGCACGAACGTGCAGGCTCAAGCAAAGTATTGCATTTGCATGGCGAGATCAAGAAATCGCAAAGCACACGTAATCCCAATTTGGTTTATAACATTAAAGGATGGCAACTTCAAATGGGCGATTTGTGCGAGTTGGGCTCACAGCTTCGTCCATTTATTGTTTGGTTTGGCGAGAGTGTTCCACTGATTGAAGATGCTGCCTATTTAGCATCGCAGGCCGATATATTTGTTGTTGTAGGAACATCACTGGTGGTTTATCCGGCAGCTGGTTTATTAAATGTAATTGATGAACAAATTCCGGTTTATATTGTTGATCCTGGTGAACCTTCTTTCTTGCCTGCTGTTCGTGGGCTTGGGCGGCAAGCAGGTACTAGTAGAAAGAATATTACTTTTATAAAAGAAAAAGCAACAACAGGAGTTGCAAAGTTGATTGAAGAAATTTTAAAATGATATTTTACACCAATGAAAATACTTGAACAAACTCAGGAAAAGTCTCTCGAATGTCCTGTAACACATAAAAGCCGAAACCGCATAACCATATGGATGAAAAGAATTGGGGTGCTTGGTTTCTTTTTCTTCCTTATAAAAGGATTAATATGGCTGGCATTGTTTTATTTTGGATTCGATATTGTTAAAAGTATTTTTTAAGTAAATGACACGCAAAGAACGGTACCAATATTTTATCGACTATTTTTCGAAACATCAGCCCGATGCCGAAACCGAATTGTTGTATGATAATCCATACCAGTTATTAGTAGCTGTTATTCTTTCGGCACAATGCACCGATAAACGTGTTAACCTAACCACACCAGCATTATTTAAAAAATATCCTACCACACAAAAACTTGCCGATGCCGACCTTGCCGAAGTGTTTGAACTCATACGCAGTATTTCTTACCCAAACAATAAAGCCAAACATTTAATTGGCATGGCACAAATATTGGTAAACGATTTTAACAATACTGTTCCTTCCGATTTAAATGAGCTGATGAAACTTCCCGGAGTTGGGCGCAAAACAGCAAATGTTATTTCATCGGTGGTATATAACCAACCTGCAATGGCAGTTGATACGCATGTGTTTAGGGTAGCTGCTCGCATAGGTTTAACAGTTAATGCCAAAACACCATTGCAAACCGAAGAGCAATTGGTAAAATACATTCCCGAAAAATATATAGCCGTTGCACATCACTGGCTTATTTTACACGGACGATATACTTGTATTGCCCGAACCCCCAAATGCAATGAGTGTAAGTTGAGTGGGTTTTGTAAAAGCTACGCTAGTAGTTAATTTTACTCTTTGAAGAAATAATAAACTATTACATCCAACTTCTTTTTGCTAATTGGTGGTCATTTAAATAAATAAAAAGGTATTCATTTATTAATATATGCCAGTCAATATTTTGTTTATCAAATACCTCATATTCAAGATACAGATAGTTTAAATTATATAACTTGCATTTAAATATGAAGTGTAAAAATTTCATATTGTTAAAGTATATTTATGAAAAAACAAATCGTAATTTTAATTGCATTCGCTAGCATTGGCTTGAGTGCATTAGCACAAATAAAATATTCAACTGCTGTTGTTGCGGCAACACAAATGAATATTGTGTATATTGGAATTCAAAATCCACTTTCAATTGCTGTTCCTGGATACAAGCAGGATAGTCTAATTATAAAAGTAAGTCATGGGTTGCTAATCAAATCAGAGGAGCCAAATACTTATTTATGGAGCACTAAAGATTCACTTCCCCCAAGAGAACTGATTGTTTCTGTCTTAGTAAAATTACCAGAAAATGTAGTATTGAACGCTGGAGATATCACCTTTAGAGTTAGACAAATTCCTTTACCTAAATTGATGTTGACTTCTATGTCCCATGATGTTATTATCCATAATGATTCTATTACGCTAAGCCAACTAAAGTCAACAGAGAATATATCTGCAAATTTAGGAGTTGCTTTTCCCTATCAGGGATTAAAACATACTGTTACAGGGTATGAGCTATACTATTTCCCTAAGAAGGGTGACTTAATAGGATTTAATATTCAAGGATCAGCTATCACTGAAAATATTAAAAAAGATGTTTTCGAAAAAGTAAAATCCGGTGATAAGATTGAAATATCAAACGCTAGAGTGATTGGCCCAAATAGAGAAATGATTTCTAATCTACCTCGTTTAGTTTTATACATTAAATGATCAAATAAAGCAGGAATGTTTTGGTTTAGGGTGTTGTTAGGACAGATTGTTGCTCATTACACAACAATAGAAAACAGTTATGATGTGAAAGAATTATTACCACGTGGATTATATTTTATCAAAGCCGAAACGTTATCAGGTAATTTCAGTAAAAGCTTTATTGTAGAATAAAGGTTTATTTAAGTAATGTTATTTTCGCTTTACATAAAGTAAGTGTAAAGATTATGAGTATTACTAAATTGATTTCAAACTATACAACCTACAATGAGTGGGCAAATAATAAGATTATTGATTGGCTAAAAAATATTGATACAGCCATGTTGTATAAACAAACACCTTCGAGTTTTAATACCATTGATTATACTTTACAGCATATACTCAGTGCGCAGAAGTTTTGGCTTACATTTATTTCTGGTGAAGATATATCAACTTTTAACTGGGGTGTTAGAGAATTAGAAATAGAAAATTTACTGACCGAGCTGGAAATTGTATCGGCACAAATGAAGAACAAGTTTAGTGCGTTTACCGAGGAAGAACTAAACGATAAATTAGAATTACACGTTCGTTGGGTTAAAAATAATTTATGCAGATACGAATACATCATGCATGTGATTAATCACAGTACTTACCACCGCGGGCAAATAGTAACGATGGCTCACAGCCTCGGAATTAAAGATGGAATAACGAATACCGATTATAATTTTTTTAACACTAAGTAACATGGCGTGCT
>CANKGI010000062.1 GCA_947481365.1 Bacteroidota bacterium
CGAAACGTTGTTCGACTTTTTTTGTGCAAATAAATTCATACACGACAACAAGATCACGATTAAAATGTTTAACTGCAAAGACGTATTGACGCAAAATATTTTACCTTTTTTATTCATAAATCTTAAATCACAAATCGTAATTCTAAAATCATTCACTCTATCAATAATTCACTACTCCCACTCTATCGTTGCCGGTGGTTTCGAACTGATATCATAAACCACGCGATTAATGCCACGAACTTCATTGATAATTCTGTTTGCAACATGTCCTAAAAATTCGTGTGGCAAATGACAAAAATCTGCTGTCATTCCATCAACAGATGTTACGGCACGTAAACAAATTACATGTTCGTAAGTTCTTTCATCGCCCATCACACCAACCGATTGAATTGGCAAAAATATGGCACCTGCCTGCCAAACCGATTCGTACAAGTTTTTATCTTTCAATTCGCTGATAAAAATATCATCAGCATCTTGCAATATTTGTGTTTTTTGCTCGGTAATATCACCAAGAATTCTGATGGCCAAACCAGGCCCAGGAAATGGATGACGATTCAAAATAATACTGTCGATTCCTAAAGCAGTTCCAACCGCACGAACCTCGTCTTTAAATAACATTCGCAATGGTTCAACAATTTTTAAATCCATTTTTTCGGGCAAGCCACCAACGTTGTGATGTGACTTAATTGTAGCCGAAGGACCTTTTACGCTTAAGCTTTCAATCACATCGGGATAAATTGTTCCTTGCACCAGCCACTTCACCTCTTTTATTTTCTTTGCTTCTTCATCAAACACTTCAATAAAAACACGACCAATTGTTTTGCGTTTTTTCTCAGGGTCAGATATGCCTTTCAATTCATCTAAAAATCGTTTCTTGGCATTTACGCCCAAAACATTTAATCCCATGTTTTTGTAAGCATGAAGAACTTGTTCGAACTCATTTTTACGCAACAATCCATTATCGATAAATATACCAAAAAGATTTTCGCCAACAGCTTGTTTCATTAACACAGCTGCAACAGATGAATCAACTCCCCCCGATAAACCGATTAGTACTTTATCGCTTCCTAATTTTACT
Source organism: Bacteroidota bacterium (assembly GCA_947481365.1). Classification (GTDB taxonomy): domain Bacteria; phylum Bacteroidota; class Bacteroidia; order UKL13-3; family UKL13-3; genus CAIUEQ01. Next base: position 1,079 of record CANKGI010000062.1, read on the forward strand.
TTTAATTCTGAAACTGTTGTATCGATAAAATGTGTTGGCGTCCAAGATTGGCTCAAGCCTGCAACATTTTTTATAAAATTATGCAACAATGTTTTTCCGTCAGTACTGTGAGTAACCTCGGGATGAAACTGTATGGCATAAGTTGGTTCATTATCAATTTTAAAAGCTGCAACATTTACCGAATCGGTGCTGGCAATCACTTTAAAATTTGAAGGTATCGTTTGTATCGTATCTCCATGACTCATCCAAACCTGCGAGCCCAGAGGAATGTCGTTGAATAAAATATTGTCGTCAACCACTTTCAATTTTGCACGACCATACTCTCTCGTTTTTGATGCAGTAACATTTCCGCCATTTTGCTTTGCCAATAATTGTGCTCCATAACACACACCAAGCAATGGATATTTACCTCTGAATGCTTTTAAATCAACATCAGGTAAAATGCCATCATTAACCGAAAATGGGCTTCCCGATAGGATGACTGCTTTACAATCGGCATCTGGTTTGGGGATATTTGTACAAGGGTGAATTTCCGAAAAAACATTCAACTCACGCAATCTGCGGGCGATGAGCTGGGTGTATTGCGAACCAAAATCTATAATTAGAACTTTTTCTTCCATATAATCTGGGCGAATTTCGATTATTTTATTCAGAGGTACACACCATTTTTTTAACTAAAATTGAACATTCTTAGTTTTTATGTCGAAGATCACACAAGTTAATATTCAGGATTTTCTGAAACTGTCAGCAAAATTGCCCGTTTTGGATGCTCGAAGCGAAGGAGAATTTGCGCAGGGACATTTATGTGGTGCCATCAATTTTCCGATGTTGAATAACGAAGAGCGTGCATTGGTTGGAACTTGTTACAAACAAAAAGGACATGAGAAAGCTGTAATGCTTGGTTACGAATTGGCTGGACCAAAGTTTCATTTAATGATTGCCAATGCCTACAAGCTTTTTCCTGAAAAGAAAATACTGATCCATTGTTTTCGTGGTGGTTTACGAAGCCGGATTTTATCGTACATTTTACATACTGCAGGATTCGACATTACCCTTTTGGTTGGCGGATATAAAGTCTACAGAAAATATGTTTTGCAAATGCTCGAAACCGATTTACAACTAAAAGTAATTGGCGGATTTACTGGAAGTGGAAAGACCATTATTTTAAACGAACTAAAAAACAAACAACAACAGATAATTGATATTGAGGCGCTGGCAAACCACCGTGGATCTGCATTTGGAGCAATTGAACTGCCACCTCAACCCACACAAGAACAATTTGAAAATGATTTGGCAAACCAAATTGCTAAACTCGACACTTCAAAAATAGTTTGGGTAGAAGATGAAAGTCGTATGACCGGAAAAGTAAAAACTCCCGATACTTTTTATTTAAAAATGCGCAGTGCTACTGTTTATTTTATCGACAAGCCTTTTGACGAACGTGCGCAGCATATTTTAAACACCTATGGAAAATTCGATAAACAAACATTGATCGAATCGACTTTAAAATTGAAAAAACGTCTGGGTGATTTACGATTGCGCGAAGCCATCACACATCTTGAAAACAATGAGATGGAAGAATGGATAAAAATTGTTCTAACTTATTACGATAAAACCTATTTGTTTGGTTTAGAAAAACGTGATGGAAAGAAAACCATCAAAATGTCGGAGGAAGAATTTTTAGTAAATGAACTTCAATAAATAAAGCTACTTTCGATATCATTTTATTGAGCTATGAAAAACTCAACGTTAATATTTTTGTCTATACTCGTTTCCATTTTTATCATTTCGTGCAACACCGAAGCCAAATTTGGTTTCCGTAAAAAGATAAAAGTTGATGCACAACCAACTGCCAAAATCATTACCAAGCCAAAGACTTCGAAAATTGAAACAAAAATTATTGACACTACAACCGAAGAAATAATTACTTCGAGTATTGAAAATGAAAAGATAATTCTACCAAAAACTGAGCAACATCATCTCAATTTTTCACCATCTTTTTCAATTAAAAAAATAGTTGGCGATTCAACCAATCAGAACAAGAAAAGTGTTGAACCTATTGCTCCTAAAAAAATAAATTTTATTGCGATATTAGGCTTAACATTAAGCCTCATATCATTTTTGGGTTTGTTCATTTATTTCACTTCTCATATGGTCGACAAAGACATTTTAACCATATTGATATTAGGTGGAGTTGGTTTTATGGTAAGTATAGGTGGACTTACACTCAATCAAAAAAAATATGGAGGTCAAACTTTAAGCTTTATAGGAATAGGATTAAGCGCAATACAATTTGGTATGGATATGATTATTCTTTCAATTTTATTGTTAGGATTTTCTCTAAAATAAATTACACATTAAACACATCTACCAAACGCAACGATTCGGAAATGAGTGGTTTTGTTTTATTAATGGCATCATCATACGAAGTGAGTACAATTTTATTTTCAACCAACCCAACCATTTTATTTTTATCGCCACGTAAAAGCGCTTCAACAGCAGCATTACCAAGTCGCGAGGCAAGCACTCTATCAAATGCAGTTGGCGTTCCACCACGTTGTATATGTCCAAGAATAGTAATTCGCGGATCAAAATCAGGAATAAATTCTTTTAAATGTTCTACAACTTTTAATGCACCACCTTGCTCATCGCCTTCGGCAACTACCACAATCGAAAAAGATTTTGGCGATTTATTTTTACCTGTAAAATAATTTTTAAGTTTTACCCATTCGTGTTTTTGTTCGGGTACTAAAACTAACTCGGCACCACCGGCAATACCACATGCAAGAGCAATAAATCCCGCATGTCGCCCCATCACTTCAATAAAAAAAACACGGTCGTGCGACTCTGCCGTATCACGAATTTTATCAATAGCATCAACAGCTGTGTTCACTGCTGTATCGAATCCAATTGTTTCATCTGTTCCGTATAAATCATTATCTATTGTGCCGGGAGCACCGATAGAAGGAATTCCAAATTCTTCAAAAAATACTTTTGCTCCGGTAAAAGTTCCGTTTCCGCCAATACACACAATTCCTTCAATTCCATACTTCACTAAATTATCATATGCTTTTTTTCTTCCTTCGTATGTCATGAAAGCTGCACTACGCGAAGTTTTTAAAATGGTACCACCACGTTGAATAATATTTGAAACCGAACGCGATTGCATCTCAATAATGTTTCCATCTATCATTCCATTATAACCATGAATAATGCCTGCAACTTCAACTTTATTATAAATGGCAGTGCGCACCACTGCACGAATACAAGCATTCATGCCGGGAGCATCTCCTCCTGATGTAAAAACTCCAATTTTTTTCATAATTCAAAGTAATAAAAAAAGCCGTCATGTTTTATCATGACGGCTTTAAAAAATTTCATTAAATATTAATTGAAATACATTGCAGCCAAGTTAACATCTCCAGGCTGTGCCACACCAGATACAACTGATCCAGTAGGCGAACTTACCAATAATAAACCATAGCTTCCTGATTCAGTTTTGAATAGGATAACTTGTTTGTCAGCGAGTGTAATATTATCAAATGTTGGTTCTCCTTTTTTCACTTCACTTGCAATCATGTTAACCATTTGCGATTGTGAAGTTGAGTTTAAAACCGCACCAAATGCTAAATCAGTAATGGTTGTAATTCTGAATTTAGTTGCGTTACGTTTAGTCCAATTTGTAATTTGCTCTGTTCCTCCATTTCCTGTCCATTGAGTTGCATAAATATCAGTTGCATCTTGTGAATTAGGACTGATAATTTTATTAAACCCACCTGATCTTGAGCAGTAGCCAAAATCAATTGCAGTATCCAAAGCATAGTTGGCAGAATTTTTTACATCAATCGGATCAAAAGTGTTTTGAAGCGCTGCTGAGAAAAATCTTTTGTAATTGTTTGAAGCTGGTGAAGCTTGATTTGCCAAACTTGGATTGTTTGTAGCAACATTGGTAACTACCATATTAAATGTAGCTGTTGCAGGGTTTCCAGAAGCTCCTGTAGCTGTTGCTGTGATAGTAACTTTTCCTTGTCCGGTAACAAGCCAGAAGAAAGAAAAATCTTTGCTTGTTCCTGTAATATCAGCATCAAAAACTGTGGTTGGATTTTGATTAGAAGCTGTAACTTTTAAATGTTTAAGGTTATTAGAAATATTACCTAAACTCGAAACTTTAATAACTACCGAATCATCAGCAAAAACACGACCGCCATCTGAAACTGAAACTGTAGTTCCATTTGTAGTATTTTTAGATGTTACGGTAAAACCTACCGTTACATCAGCAATTGTTGGAGTAGGAATAACTGTATCTGAAGATTTTGAACATGATGAAATCATGAACAAGGGCGCTAAACTAAGCACCAAAATTGTTTTGAATATTTTTTTCATTGGTTTTTTATTTAGATTGTTAAATCATTTCACTGTCGTTGTTATTATGCTCTGCTTGATAATTCTCTCTCGAAAACTCATCAAAATTAAACTCAGGCATTAGCTCCGTTTTAACATGGTTAATGGTATCAACCAATGCTTCTTGAAACTTGTTAAAATCTTCTTTGTAAAGGAAAATTTTGTGTTTCACAAAACTTCCATCCTCAAAACTCTTCTTACTCTCAGTGATTGTAATGAAATAATCATTACCCTTTGTCGCTTTCACATCAAAGAAATAAGTTCTTTTACCGGCTCTAATTTTTTTAGAAAAAATCTCTTGCCTGTCACCTTTGTTGTAGTCCTCCATGCTGTATTACTCGTTTTTCTTTAGTTAAATATTGAGCAAAATATAGGAAGCAATCCACTTTTCAAAATAATTTCGGTTGTATTCACAATAATTTATTGGAGATATAGCGATTTAAATTTCAGAACTCTGTGAATCAAACGATTTCTTCCATCAGCTGGCGCTGATATATATCGGCATATTTTTGCTGTAGCTGCATAAGTTCAACATGTGTTCCCGATTCAACAATTCTTCCTTTATCGAGCACCAATATTTTACCAGCATTTTTAACTGTTGAAACCCTATGACTGATGATTATTGCCGTTTTATTTTGGGTGATACGTTCAATATTTTCTAAAATTTCCGATTCGGTTTTGTTATCAACTGCCGAAAGACAATCATCAAGCAACAAGATATCCGGATCTTTTATAAAAGCTCTGGCAATTGACATTCTTTGTTTTTGTCCACCTGATAAGGTGATACCTCTCTCACCAATAATTGTTTTAAACCCTTCTGGAAAACTTTGAACATTTGACGTTAAGGCTGCATCATCAGAAGCTTTAACAACCATATCAAAACTATTTTTATCGTCTTTTAACCCAAATGAAATATTGCCCGAAATGCTATCCGAAAAAAGGAAAACATCTTGTGGAACATATCCAATATGTTCTTTATATGCTTTTAAATTTACTGACTTGATGTTGTTTCCGTCAATCAAAATTTCTCCACTACTTACATCCATCATTCTTAATAAAAGTTGCACAATGGTTGACTTGCCCGAACCTGTTGAACCAAGTATGGCAATGGTTTCACCTTTATTAATTGTAAACGAAAGATCCGAAACTGCATTTTCGATTTTGCCCGAGTAACAAAAGTTAACACTTTTAAACTCGATGGATTTTTGAAATGCGAAAGGTGAATTGTTGTCGGAAATAATATCAGGTTTGGTTTCGAGAAACTGATTGATTCGTTCTTGTGAAGCAGAAGCTCGTTGTATCATTGAAGTTACCACGCCCAGCGATGCAACAGGCCACATGAGCATGTTTACGTATATTACAAACTCGGCAATATTTCCAATGCTAATCTCTCCGGCAATAACCAACATACCTCCTACCGAAATGGTGATTAACGTACTTAATCCTGTTAAAAACATCATGAGCGGAAAAAAAGTAGCATCTACTTTTGCAAGGTCGAGCGAACGGTTTCGGTATTCATCAGAGTATGCTTCAAAATCTTCTTTCGAAAAATCTTCCACTGCAAAAGCTTTTATTACACGTATTCCCGAAAAGGCTTCTTGAACAAATGATGTTACGCGTGATAGTTGTGATTGAATGGCGTCACTTCTTTTATGAATAATGGTATTTACATAAAAAATTGAATACGATAAAATGGGCAACGGGATGAGCACATAAAATGAAAGTTTAACATTAACCGAGAACATAGCCCATAAAACAAGAATAATGGTTACAACCAAATTCATGGTATACATTAATGCCGGACCAATGTACATTCTTACTCTACCAACATCTTCAGAAATTCGTGCCATTAAATCACCTGTATTGTTTTTGCGGTAAAACGATAACGACAATTGCTGATAGTGGTTAAAAATATCATTCTTCAAATCGTACTCAACCAATCGCGACATGACGATTAATGTTTGACGCATGAGAAACATAAATGCGCCTTTTATTAAGGCAAAACAGAAAACTAAAATTGAAAAATAAATGAGTATCCACTCTACCTGATGGTACAACTCTTGCTGAACAGTGCTTCCTGTAAACAAACGGTATGTGTTCAGATTTTCCTGAATCAAATCGATAGCAATACGAACCGATTGAGCAGGGAAAACAGCAAATAAATTTGATGCTGTTACAAACAGTAAGCCCAACACAAAACGGAGTTTATATTTGAGGAAATATTTATTTAGATACTTAAGCGATTTCAATATGTTTTTTGTCAGTTATGAAAAACCAAAAATTGATATACTTTTGCAAACTTCTTTATAAAAAACCAATAAATAAAATAATATGTCAACTACACAGGAAGCAAGCCAAAACAAGACCGGTGATATATTTGGACAATTAACTCCACATGATCACGAACAAGTTGTTTTTTGCCAGGATAAAAGTACCGGACTTAAAGCAATCATTGCCATTCACAATACAGTATTAGGTCCAGGTTTAGGCGGAACACGTATTTGGAATTATTCAAACGATGCTGATGCCCTAACTGATGTTTTGCGTTTGTCAAGAGGTATGTCTTACAAGGCTGCAATATCGGGATTAAATCTCGGTGGAGCAAAAGCTGTAATTATTGGCGATGCTTCAATTATTAAAACTGAGGCATTGATGAGAAAATTCGGAAGGTTTGTAGAAAACTTACACGGAAAATATATTACTGCCGAAGATGTGAATACCACAACTCAAGACATGGAATATGTGCACATGGAAACAAGCCATGTTGTAGGATTACCAGAGTCGATGGGTGGCGGTGGCGATCCATCACCTGTTACAGCATACGGAACATACATGGGTATGAAAGCTGCTGCAAACAAGGCATGGGGAAGCGATAGTTTAAGCGGAAAGAAAATTGCAGTTCAAGGAATTGGTAAAGTTGGCGGACACTTACTTTCTTACTTACATAAAGAAGGTGCTAAACTTTTTATTACCGATATAAACAATGATATGCTTGCCAAATATGCAAAAGATATGGGCGCAACCATTGTTAAAGGTGACGAAATATTTTCGCAGGATGTTGACATTTTTGCTCCTTGTGCAATGGGTGCAGTTTTAAACACAGCTAATATTGGTAAACTAAAATGCCAAATTATTGCTGGTGCTGCAAACAATCAGTTGGATGATGAAAATGTACATGGCCCGATGTTGTTAGAAAAAGGAATCGTTTATGTTCCCGATTTTTTAATCAACTCAGGAGGTTTAATCAATGTTTACCAAGAACATATTGGATACAACAGAGAAACAGCCATGCGTAAAACCGAAAACATCTACAACATTTCGTTAGAAGTGCTTAGGGTTTCGGCCGATAAAAAATTACATACACAAAAAGTAGCAACCGAACTTGCTGAAAAACGTATTAACGATATTTTAAAAGTTCAGTCTACTTATTAATTATATACCATTACAAATACCGGTTCATGTTAATCGGTATTTTTTACTATTATTAGTTTAAGAAATAAAAGGTTCTTTACATGTTTAACAGGCGATTTTTGAGAATAAAAGTTTTTCAGGCACTTTATGCATTCCAACAGGATGCTAAAAGCAGCAGGAAAATTCATGAGAAGGCACTTTTTAACAGTTTAAGCAAGACGTATGATATTTACGTTTTTCTACTAAAGTTTGTTACCGATTTCAATTTCTATTTACGTAAAGATCTTGATTCGAAAACTTTCAAACACTTTCCCGATAAAGAACACATCAACGATTTAAATGCATTGTTGAACAATAAAGTGTTTTTAAAATTTGAGTTGAATGAAACTTTAGAAAAACTTCAACCGGGATGGACTGATGCTGAAGAAAACTTTAAAAACATCCTTGCCGATTTACGTAAAAGCAGCTTGCTAAAAGAATATACTTCGAAAGAAACACACACCTTTGCCGAAGACCGCAAGTTTGTTTCTGAGATGTTTGAGCACCTAACCGGAAACTCGGAGTTGTTTAACCAAATTATTGAAGAGCAGTTTATCAATTGGGAAGATGATGAAGTGATTGTGATACTGGCAATTCTTAAGTCGATTCATTCTATTAAAGAAAATAAGAAAATTGATTTCGTTATTAAGTTTGAAGACATACTTTCCGAAGACAAAGAATTTATGAGTGAACTTTATGCGTTTACCATTGATAATGATAAAGAATATCTTTCGCTTATTGCCGATAAAACAAAAAATTGGGAAGCCGAGCGTATTGCGCTTGTTGATATGTTGCTGATGAAAATGGCTCTTTGCGAAATTTTAAAATTCCCGCAAATACCTGTTAAAGTAAGCATCAACGAGTATCTTGAGTTGGCAAAAATTTATAGCACACCAAACAGTCATGGTTTTATCAATGGCGTGCTCGATAAAATACAACTTGATTTAAGAGGCAGTAATCAAATTAATAAAACTGGTAGAGGATTGGTTGAGTAATTAAATACTTAAACAAAAAATAAATAAGTTTGAACCAAATAATTAAAACTGTTATGCGAATTTCTCTATTCATTTTCTCCATACTGACACTTGTTTCATGTGGCGAAAAAAATCCCAAAAAAGCATCAACCGATTTGGTCAATATTGCTGCAACAGCCGATAGTTCAAAAGCACAAGAACAAACCGGCAAAGCCATTATTACATTTGAAAAACTGCAACACGATTTTGGCAACATTACACAAGGCGAAGTGGTTGAGTACGCGTTTATTTTTACCAACACCGGAACAGCCGATTTGCTTATTGCCAATGCTATTGCAAGTTGCGGATGCACTGTACCCGAGTGGCCAAAAGATGTTATTAAACCAGGAGCTCAAGGTAGAATAAAAGTAAAATTTAACAGCGAATTACGTCTCGATAAATTTTTAAAAGAAGTGACCATAACAGCCAATACACAACCTATCGAAAACGTAATAAGTATTACAGGAGTAATAAAAGCAAAGCCTTCTACTACCCTTCCAAATTCACATTAGTATTAAACAAATAAAAATAAACAAACATGCATAACATTCTTTTAATGAACCCTGCACCAGGTGCAAACCCATTAACCTCTTTTCTTCCATTAATTTTAATCATGGTGGTATTTTATTTCTTTATGATTTACCCTCAAATGAAGAAAACAAAAGCGCAAAAGAAATTTCGTGAAACACTTGACAAAGGAACCAAAGTGGTTACTATTGGCGGTATTCACGGAAAAATTACTGATGTAAATGATAATTATTTTATCATCGAAACAGAAGGAACTAAATTAAGAGTTGACAGAACGTCTATCTCTATGGAAGCTTCGCAAGCGATGAATGCTCCGGTAAAAGAAGAGAAGAAATAGTTCTTCTCAGTTCGAGCCTGCCTGGTGGCAAACAGGTTTATCGAGAACATTTAGTAGCATTAATAAAATAGTTAAACAGTCCGATAGCTATCGGACCACAGTCGACAGTCGACTGTTAACCGTGGACATAAAAAAAGCCGTTTCTGTAAAAAGAAGCGGCTTTTTTTTTGCATTTCAATGTCGGTTGGAAACAACCGACTGCACGAAAGACCTACAGCAAACATGGTTTCAAATCGCTTCCATGCATTGAGGCAGCATGAGTAAAAACGGAAGAGCTTTTCTATAATCCAATTCAGGATATTCTAAACCCAATGCCCGAATGTTTTTGTAATAGGTTTGATGCTGCTCATAGTAGTTTTTTTCGCTGGGAATAAACCATGCATTGTCACCTAACTTTTGTGCTATAAACCATTTCTCAATCAACCTTGCACTTCTGCCATTGCCATCATTCCATGGATGAATTTTTACAAACACCAAATGAATCATTGAAGCAAAAAAGAAAACTTCCTGTATGCTTAGTTCTTGTTTCAAAAGCAATTCAATATCGCTATAAAGTTTTTCCATTTCGCCTTCCACTTCATAAGGTGTGGCAGCCACGTATTCTATTTTTCCATCGGGTGTGCTCACATACATATTGTGAATTCTCAACTTGCCCTGCTGGTGTGTAGCAACAATATGTTTACTCAAAAGTTTATGTGCTTCGCTGATATTGTATTTGTTTAACACATTGGTTTGGGCAAAGGTATATGCACTATACAAGTCGTCAATCTTTTTTGTGTAGTCGGGCAAAAACTCAATGCCAAACTTTTTATGCTTGATGTAACTATCCAAGTCAATATTTTCTCCTTCTATTTTGCTTGAAAAAACCGATGCTACCGAAGTATAAAAACTAAAAACATCTGTTGATATTTCAGCGTCTTTTAAATTATCAAACTTATCTGTCAAGTTTACATTATATACCGCACTTTTATACTCTTCTAAAAGCTCAATCCGGATTATATTTAATTGCAAAATCATTTAATGAATGAAAATTTTATTGCACGTTGATACTGGTCAAATATAGTTTTTAAAACAAAAAATATGTACGATAAATATAAAAAACGAAATGTGGTATTGATTGAAATTTTTATGCTGAGAATAGTAGTTGATGATTGAGGGCTGATAGTTTATAAATGTTAGTTCGTGGAAGACCACAGTCGACAGTCGACAGTTGACAGTGGACATAAAAAAAGCTGCTTCTGTATAAAGAAGCGGCTTTTTTGCATTTTAAAGTCGGTTGGAAACAAACACAGCACTAATTTAGCTCCGTAGGAGCGTAATCTTAATAGAAAGAAAGTAAAAACGTCTTTTTTAGCACCGTAGGTGCGACACCATTTTGAACATTCACAACACACGAATTAGAAAGTCGGTTGGAAACAACCGACAGCATTTCAATATTTCATCCCTATGGGATTTGTGTATGATGACTTGGTCATTTTTTTTTACCAAAACCTGCCTACCGGCAGGCAGGTTTTGTCCCTACGGGACATGCAATGGATAATAATGAAATATAATTTATGATTTTATTGATGTTGTAAATAACCGAAAACGTTTTAAAGTGTCTTGTCCTAAAATAGGTTTACACTAAAAAGTATAAAAATATACACGTAATCTAATCCCGTAGGGATGATATAACCCTGTGTCGGTTAGAAACAACCGACAGCACCACAGCTCTCTCACACCAACATCAATCCCAAAATCGAAAGGATGTATACCACAAGTACAAAAAGCGAATCGTAGCCAAGTCCTAAAAATCTTTTTGGCGATTTTATAATGAGCCCTGCCAAATAAATGGTGGTTAGTAAAATGCCCACTGCTGTTAAATACACATCAGAGTTTGTGCAATGTGCAATTACATTTTGGCCTGATACAACAGAGGCAAGTAAAAACAACACAGGTAAAAATGCATTGCCACCAAAAATGTCGCCCAATGCAAGTTGGTAATCTTTTAACTTTATGGATGCAATGCCGGTTGATATTTCGGGAAGCGAAGTAATGAGTGCAAGAATGGTTGCACCAAAAATAACTCCATCAATGTGAAAACGCTGTGCAATGATCCCACTCGACTCTTCGAGCAACACCCCACAAATTAATGTTGCAACAGCTGTAACAATTAACCACGTAAACGCTTTTGCGGGTGTATATTTTTCGTGCTTAACAAAAACACTTTCGTTTTTGTTGTGTTGCACATTGGCATTGTTAATTATCCATAATCCCAATATCCAACAAACGGCAATGAGTAATTCGGGTACCGAAATATGAAACAGCACAAAACTTGTTTTTAAGTTTGCACCAATAATGGTAATCGATAAAATGATGATGACCAGAACAGCTTCGAGCTTTGTAGCCGATGATGATGCCAATGTGGTGAGCGGATGTTTTTGTTTGCGGCAATAAAAATCGAGCAATACAAGCACAACAGTTTGTATGGCAATACCACCTAAAATATTTCCGATGGCGAGGCTCAGATCGTTGCGCAATGCACCGCTGATGATGATGGCAATTTCGGGCAAATTGGTAACAAACGAGAGAATAATCATTCCACCAAAAGCATCTCCCAAATTATATTTCTTATCAATATAATCGGTAACCTTTGAAAGTTGTATGCCGCAAATCCAAATGATAAATGAAGATGCCGCAAAAAGTAGAATAAGTAATGGTGTGCTTATGCTATTCATTAAAGCAATAGTGAACCTTTATTATTGAAAAACGAATTTCAATCTTCGCACAAATCTTTACAATATTTTATTTGAAAAAATTTGATAAAAAAAAGTCCGATTAAACTAATCGGACTTTTTCATCTTCGTTTAAAGAGCACCTTCATCGTAGGCTTTCTCACCATGAATTGCCGAATCTAATCCGGCATCTTCATCCGACTCAGAAACTTTAACTTTTGTAATTTTATCAATTAACAATAACATCACGTAAGTAAACACAAATGCATAAATGCTTGCTCCCACAACAGCAATTACTTGTTTAAAAAAGAAACCGGTACCACCATAAATCAATCCATCGGTTCCATTTGCATTCATTGCTTTTGAAGCAAACACACCAAGTAAAATGGTTCCGATACAACCGCCAATACCATGTACTC
>CANKGI010000063.1 GCA_947481365.1 Bacteroidota bacterium
GCATTTTTATCATTTACGATATCAGGAATTCCTCCTTGATTTGTTGTAATAATAAGATTCCCAGTTGCCATTGCTTCAAGCATTGAAATAGGTTGTCCTTCCATTTTAAAAAAAGTAGGAAGAACAAACACATTAGATTCTTTTAGTACTTCGAATTTTTGTTCACCTTTTATGGTTTTAAGATATGTTACTTCTGGAGTTAAATTTTGAAGTTTATTGTTTATCAATTCTCCTATTCCGTTTTCTTTCTCTCCAGCTATAATTGCAGTAAAATCAATTTTGTTATCCTTTAAAATTAACAATGCATCAAGTAAATCCAGTATTCCTTTTTCCTCCATCAAATTACTCAAATACAAAACCCTTAGTTTATCACTTTTTTTGTCTTCAATTTTTACTTGATACAGATTGTTGTTTACAAAATTTTCAACCACAACAACTTTTGATGAGGGGAGAAGCCCTTTAAAATTGGAGCGAAGAGATTCTGATAATGCAATGCCGATTGATGCTTTTGAAATCAGGTACTTAAATATTTTCTTTTTTATTCCATGTAAGCTGTCGTATTCATTTCCTAAATAATTTCCGTGTAGGTGAAAAATAAATGGTTTGCCTAAAAGCGAAGCAAGAATGATAAATGGTGCATACTTAAGAACACCATAAAATGTTTGTCCGGGTGTTATGTATATTACGTTACTGGATAAAACTTTATGTAAGCTTAGATAAAAACTTAAGAATTCAATTGTCTTTGAAAAAGAAAATTGTGTGCCTTGAGAAGCTGTTATTCCTTTTTTTGAATTTGTATTGATGTAATTAAAATCAATTCCCGACTCTTCAATAAATTTAATAAATGTTTGATTGGCTATAGTAACTCCGGTTATGGGATTTGGTAGTGGACCTATGATTAAAAGTTTCATCAAAATCTATTTATTAGTTAATTTCTTTTTAGGAATTTCTTTTCCAATACATTCCATGAAATTACAGAAAGTATGAGAACAATCATGATCAAAACAAGTGAAACAACCCATGGATTGTATATGTTGAAGAATCCCAAACTAATGGCTAATTGTATTAAAGGGAAATGATATATATAAATGCCGTAAGAGAAATCGCCATATTTACCCCAATTATTTAATGATTTAAAACCATACGCTATGTATAAAATAATTACTGACAATGCCAATGGTAAAAGATATTCAGTTTGCAAATAATACTCGATGGCAAATATTGGAATTGCAAAAATGATTAAAGTGTTTTTCCATTTAATAAACAAATCAAAATAATAATACAAAGCAATTCCCGATACGAAAAATGTTAAAAAGCCAGGAAGTTGATGGCTTAAAGTATCGAATGCTGATGCGTGATTCGAATATTTTATCGATAGATAATTTAGAATAAATTTATATAAAATTGAGAAAATGTAAATGAATATGAAGCTCAAATATTTTCTATCAATTTTGTTTGCTAAAATGATAATCAATGGTAAAAAAAGATAAAAACTAACTTCTACTTTTATGGTCCATAATGCGCCATTTACCGAACATATCGCATTGTTTAAAAATACACCAGGTAAGCAAGGTTGCGTAAAATTTAAGAATACCATATTCGAAACAAAATATGTATACAAATTGCTATTTGTAAAATAAGCACCCAAATCTAATACACTAGCAAAACTTAAAAGTACCGCACTCAAAATGATTGTAACTATGTATGCTGGTAAAAGCCTTTTAGCTCTTTTAGTAAAATATTTTCTGGTGTTTTGTGTTTTTATGTAACTGCCAGTTATCAAAAAACCACTGATAACAAAAAATCCTGTTACCGAAAAGTATGCATTAAAGAATGGGTTAATTGTTTGGAAACCTTGGTAATGAGATAAATCGATGATATGATGCAGGATAACAATAAATGCCAGCAGAAATCGTAAAAAATCGAAGTTGTTTTTATGCATTAGCCAATATTGAGTTCTTTTGGCGCAAGATAATGATTGAGTTCTTAAAATAAAGAAGAGATTTACTGCTTATCATTTATAGATAATTATCAACCGATAATAAATATTTGAGCAAAGTAATAATTGAATAAAAAAATTATTTGTTATTCGTACTTTGCAGGCCAGAAACCTTATATCATCATTGTTAACAGGTAAGAAAATATTATTCTTTGCTCCGTCAGTTTTTGGATACCAAACCGAAATTGCCAATGCCCTAATTAAATTAGGTGCAAGTGTTGATTATTATGACGAGAGGCCTAAAAATAATTTTATCATCAAGGCTAGTCTGCGATTAAATAAGAAAATTATTAAAAGCAAAATTGAAAAGTATTACGCTTCTGTACTTCGTGAAACTGCTTCTAAAAAGTATGATTATGTTTTAGTTATTAATCTCGAAGCGCTTACCCCAACTTTAATTCAAGAGATAAGAAACCAGCATAGCGAATCCATATTTATTTTATACATGTGGGATTCTGTTCTCAATAAAAAATCGGCACTTGATGCTTTTCCATTGTTCGATTGGAAATATTCTTTTGATAAAAATGATGCTCAAAATATTACTGGCGTTCAATTCAGACCGCTTTTTTTTATCGATAAATATAACTTTAAAAAGCATCAGGTTGAAATTAATAAAAGCATCGATTTATGTTTTATGGGAACTGTTCATAGCGACAGATACAACCTTATACATGATATCAAAGTGAAAGCTGAATCACTCGGATTAACTACCTATTTCTTTATGTATTTTCCTAGTCCTGTTTTATTTTGGTATAAAAAACTAAAAGACATTCGTTTTTATAAAGCTAGTTATAGTGAGTTTAGCTTTAAACCGCTTGACTTGAATGAAATTGCCAATATGATTTTCAAATCAAAAGTTGTATTGGATATTCAACATCCCAAACAAACAGGGCTAACAATGCGTACCATTGAAATGATTGGTGCCGAAAGAAAATTGATTACCACAAATGCTAATATAAAAGAATACGATTTTTATGATGAACACAACATTTTGATTATAGATAGAGAGCAGCCGGTTATCAATCGTGATTTTTTTACTGAGCCATATAAACCGATTGACACAACTATCAAATACAACTATTCTATCGAAGGATGGATAAAAGAAATATTTAAACTAGATCATTGATATCGATGAAAATTTCAATCATTACAGTTGTTTTAGATAATAAAAAATTTATAGCCGATGCTATTGAATCAGTATTGAAACAAAATTATCAAGATATTGAATACATTGTGATTGATGGTGGTTCAACAGATGGGAGTTTAGCAATTATTAATTCATACGAACACAAAATCTCAAAAATTATATCAGAAAAGGATAAAGGGGTATACTTTGCTATGAATAAAGGTATAGCTTTAGCAACAGGAGATATTATCGGTTTTTTAAATGCAGATGATTATTATGCTAATCATGATATCATCGAAAAAGTAATAACAGCTTTTCAAAATGGAAATACAGATGCTATTTATGGAGATCTTGATTATGTAAGTAGGAGCAATAAAGAGCAAATAATACGTAAATGGGTTTCGGGCAATTACCACGACCATAAATTTTATGATGGATGGATGCCTCCACATCCAACTTTTTTTGTTAAGAGTGGTATATTTAAAAAGTTTGGAGGTTACAATACACTGATGCGTTCGTCTGCCGATTATGAATTGATGCTTCGATTAATTGTTAATCATCATATAAGCTTGCATTATATTAACGAAGTACTGGTAAAAATGAGAGTTGGCGGACAAAGTAACAGGAGTTTTAAAAATCGCGTGAAAGCAAATATGGAAGACCGTAAAGCTTGGAAAATAAATGGTCTTGTACCTAAATTCTACACCTTGTGGCTAAAGCCCATCCAGAAAATATTTCAATATCGTTTCTGAAAATTTAAAGTTGAATAGATAATTTTTTGACGATATTTTTGTTATACTTACACATATTTAATTTTCGGTAAGATTTTATAACTGAATGCGTTTAAATAAAATAGTATTTGTACTGCTGTTAATGCTCAATTTTTCGGCATTTGCACAGCAATTCGGTTTTGAATGGATAAAACCGTATCAGCCTTATTTTAAGATTAAAATAGTGAATGATGGTGTGTATGCTATTGATCCTGCTTTGCTTACTCAAAATGGAATTAATCTTAGCAACATTAACCCTAAGCGTTTTCAGATTTTTAGAAATGGAGTTGAGATTCCACTATACATACATGGGCAGAGTGATACTTTGTTCAATTCAAATGATTTTTTAGAGTTTTATGCCGAACATAATGATGGTTCACTTGATAGTGGATTGTATAAACAGGCATCTTTTCAGCCGCATACATACAAAAGTATGTTTACCGATACGGCAGTTTATTTTTTCACCATTTTACCCGACACTACTTCGATAATTGCCAAACGACTTGACTGGGTTAATAATACCAATTTTGGCGCTTACACTGCCGAGCCTTATTTCATGCATGAAGTAAAAATTTATCCAACTGATTTTAGTTCAAGGAATAATTATTTTACAGGTCCCGATTTATATCCAACTACACATAAATATACCAGTGCCGAATATCTTGAAGGAGAAGGATGGGCAGATGCACCGGTTAGCATGGGAGCAAGTGCATCTTATGTTTTAAATACGCCATTTAAAAATATTAGTGGAATTTTACCTGATATCGATTTTAAAATTCTTCCTTCAAATAATGCTGCACCAAATGCAAATGGGAAAAATCATCATTTTATAGTAAGTATTGGTCCTGATAATACTTCATTTACTCCCCTTACAAATACAATATGTTCAGGTTACGGTGTTCAAAGTTTTACTGTAAATAATTTAAGTTATAATCTGATAGGAAATACAAATTCTGTTATTAAACTCGAAGTCATAAACGATTTAGGAGTAGCTGCAGATATTGATGCTCTTTCGTATGTGAAACTGCGCTATGCCCATCAATATAATTTAGGAAATCAAACCAATTTGAGTTTTAACTTAAATCCTGTTCAAGGAGGATTATGGAGTAATTTAACATTTCAGAATTATGGGAATGGTACCTTAACAACTCCCATTTTATACGACCTCACATTAAATAAAAGAATAAAAGGTGTTTATAATGCAGGCTCCATATCAATGCTCGATTCAAACGATGGTCAACCTCATAAAGTATATCTTACAGACAGCATTCAAATTGTAAAAATTACCAATTTATTTCCTGTTAATTTTCAAACCATCGCTTCAAAAATTGATGTGAATGCAGGATATAATTTTTTGATGATCACACATCCCACACTTGAAAATGTTGCATCACAATATCGTGATTACCGAAACTTAAAATACAAAACATTAATGGTCTACTCACAGGAGTTATATGATTATTACACTTTTGGTAATATGCATCCATTGGCAATCAGAAAATTTGCTACACATTTTTTAAAGAGAAATAATGTTAAACCTCAATTTTTACTTTTGGCTGGTCGTGGTTACCAAACCGATTTAATGCGAGTTGATAAACAGTATTACGACAACAATTTAGTTCCTTCAGTTGGTGTTCCATCATCTGATATCATGTTAACCAGTGGGATTGTTGGAACAGGCTTTGAAGCTGATATACCAACAGGTCGAATACCGGCACAAAATGCTGTTGAACTTAATAATTATTTACAAAAACTTAAATATTACGAAACAAATTTCGATTCGATAAAAGAATGGAGGAAAAATATATTACATATTAGTGGGGGAGATGATATTGGAAGTCAAAATACTTTGCAAGGTTACCTCAATGCCGATGGGCAAATTATAAAGGGTAAAAGTTTTGGAGCAAATGTTTATGCTTATAATAAAACCAGTAATCTAAATGTTGATCGCGATTTGAGAAATTCACTCTTGAGTAAACAAGATAGTGGTGTTTCGATGGTTACTTTTTTCGGACATGGTTCGGCAACATTTATTGATGTTGATTTTGGCTCAGTTGCCGATATGAACAACAAAAATAAATATCCGTTTTATTATATGAATGGATGTGATATTGGTAATGCCAACGATGTTGATCCTTCAACAGCTGGATTAATTTATGGTAAGGATTATATATGTACGCCTGATAAAGGTGCAATTGGTTGGCTTGCTAGTTCAAACTTATCGTTTGATGGAAATTTGGGTTCGCAAATGGATGCATTTTACAGGCATTTTACTTTGCCACAATATGAATATGGGAAGCCTATTACTTATGTTATTCAGCAAGCATCTAAATCGATGTATTCGGCTAATGATGAGGTTTCAAAAGTTCATAATTTGCAGTGGATATTTCAGGGCGATCCGGCTGTAATTATTTATAGTCCATCGCTTGCCGATTATACCGTTAACAGCTCCGATATTTTTATTACACCAACAAATACAACAGCATTGAGCGACTCATTTGCTGTTGGTGTCATCATTACCAATTTGGGTCGAGCTACTGATGATTCGGTTGAAATAACGCTCGATAGAAGAATATTAAGCACAAATAAATTCACTACTTATCCATCTATTAATCATAAATCAATTTATTATAAAGACACCGTTTATTTTTGGATTAAATCGAAAGATGCAGCAACATTTGGTAACAGTATTTTTTGTGTAACGATTGATAAATCAAAAAAGTTGAATGAGATAAGCACAACCAACAATTACAATTGTGCAACTACTTTTATTCCCGGAACAGGATTGCAAAATATTTACCCGATGAATTTTAGTATTGTTAATGGAGATTCGGTAACACTCTTTGCACAAAACAATGATTTATTTGCCAGCAATACGCAATACATTTTTGAGATTGATACCATCCCATTAAATGCACCTTCGCATTCTGCAGCATTTAAAAGTTCAGGTGTTATTACATCATCTTCCATTGCATCATGGAAATTAAGTTTACCTGTTACATCTGATACAGTTGTTTATTTCTGGCATTCTAAATTGTATGGAGTTCCAGCTGATAAAGGCGGATTGTGGAATGAATCGTCATTTACACGAATTAGGCAAGGTGAAAGTGGGTGGGCTCAAAGCAAAATGGCTCAGTATAAAAATGTTTCGTCATATAATTTATTGATGTTCGATTCAGCTTCCAATCAAATTCAGTTTGTCGATAATTTTCAAACGGTAACGGTTAAAAATTCGAGATGGACTCATGCAAACATGGGAACACTTTACCCTGATACCAAAGATCCATCAACAGGAACTTGTGTTACAAATGGTGTTGTAGTTGATATTTTTAATGGTAAAACTTTACAGCAATTCGAAAATCCTAGATTCCCTTTTAATTGTTCGTGGGTAACCAACTGGAATGCTTCAAACTCACTTAAATATTATTACTATACTTTTAACACAACACTGCAATCGGGTAGAGATGAGTTGAGACGTTTCATTGATTCACTTGATGACGGAACCTACATTGCGATGTGGTCAAGATACGATGCTGCAGTTCCAAGTTGGGATACAATTACGAAACAATATCTTTCAAAAATTGGTTCAAATAAAGTTGGTTATATGAATGCGCCTTACGGAACTTTTGCAATGATTGGAAGAAAAGGATGGACACCAGGAATGGCTCAGGAAGATACTTTATACAACAATAAATACATTGGTCAACCTGTTCCTAATCCTAATGATCATGATTCGGTTAAAGTGACATTAATGATGCAGGGAAAATGGTTTACAGGAAATATGCAGTCGGATAAAATTGGGCCAACAGCTAAGTGGGGAAAAGTTTATTACAGTTTTAAATCGATTGAAAATAGCTATAGTGATCATGCAATTGTTGAATTGGTGGGAGTGAAAAATGATGGCACCGATTCGGTTATTTATCAAGATATTTCGAATGGAACAGATATTTCAGGAATTCAAACTTCGAAGTTTCCATACTTGAAATTAAATGTAACTTTTACCGATAGCAATTACCATTCGCCAAATCAGTTTGGAAATTGGATGGTGACATACCAGCGTGTTGCCGAAGGGACAATTAACCCATTGGTTTCGTATGAATTTTATAATGATAAAATTGCAAGAGGCGACAGCATTAAATTTAAAATTGGATTTCAAAATATAACAGATGCT
Organism: Bacteroidota bacterium; assembly: GCA_947481365.1. Classification (GTDB taxonomy): domain Bacteria; phylum Bacteroidota; class Bacteroidia; order UKL13-3; family UKL13-3; genus CAIUEQ01. Next base: position 8,067 of record CANKGI010000063.1, read on the forward strand.
GTGTTTGATAGTTTGCCAATTTCGATTGTGATAACGGATGCAAACAGAAATATACGATACACTAAAACGTTTACCAATGCACCACTTTCAGCAAATGCATCATCGGTAATTAGTCAGAAAATATCAACTCTAGCATTAAGTGGCGATAACATTTTGCAGCTATCGGTAAACAGTTCGATGCGAACACCAGAAATTACTTTGAGCAATAATGTGTGGACGAAAAATTTCAATGTTCAGGTTGATAAAACCAATCCGATTATGGATGTAACTTTTGATGGTTATCGAATTATGAATGGTGATTATGTTTCGCCTACACCAACCATTAGAGTAACTTCAAAAGATGATAATCAATATTTAATTCAGAATGATACATCAACGTTCGCAGTATCACTTAAGCGACCTAACAACAATAATTTCGAAAGGGTGAGTTTGAATACGAACAACGTTCGTTTTTTACCTGGAACAACGCAAAACAACAAAGCAACATTAGAGTACGCACCAGATAAATTAGCAGACGGTATTTACACTTTACAAGTGATGGCAAAAGATGCTAGCGGAAATTTATCAGGCAATAATCAATATGTAATTGATTTTACTGTTGTTAATGAAAGTAAAATTTCCAACTTTTTCCCTTATCCAAATCCGTGTACAACAAATATGAAATTTGTGTTCACGCTTACTGGTTCAAAAGCTCCCGATGATTTGTTGATTCGTATAATGACCATTACTGGAAAAGTTGTTCGTGAGGTTACAAAAAATGAATTCGGAAATATTCATATCGGGAACAATATATCTGATTGGTCGTGGGATGGCACTGATATGTTTGGAGATCGTTTGGCAAATGGTGTATATTTATACCAAGTACTAACTCGAATGGATGGAAACTCAATTACAAAACTAGAAACCAAGGCCGATCATTCGGGGCATAATTATCTAATTCAAAATACCGGGAAAATTTATTTAATGCACTAATTGAAAACGATTACTGTTTCACATATATCGCATGGCATTTTAGAAACAGGAGGTTTCAGGCATGAACAATTTTTGCTCAATGCAATTTCCGAAAATCTTAAAAAAGAAAATTACCAGGTAAATAATAAAACCATACGTGCACGTAAAAGTTTTATTGGGTTTGACCATGTAAAACTCCTGTGGTTTGGTTTTATAAATGCTGTTTATGATATCAATTTTGTTGTAGCACGAATTGCTTTACCGGCAATGATTCGCAATCTTTTTACCAATAGAAAAATACTGATTGTGTTGCATTATTTTGATGAACGAGATGGTAAGAAACAATCTTTAAAGTGGTATTATCATTTGTTGTTTTTCTTCTTACAAAATAGCAGCTCAAAAAATGTTAGCATCATTGTCCCTTCAGTATATTGGGTTCGTTATTTTGAAGAGAAGTTGAATAAAAATATTCCAATACTACTGTTTCCAAATTTTTTTGAAACCAATAAATATTTAGCGTTTAATGCTGCTAAAAAAAGCAATCGTATTCATCTTGGGCAATATTCTTGGAAGAACGATCAACGAATTTTTGATCTTGCAAACGAACTTTCTGTTTTAGGTTTCGACTGTTATTTTTCGACAATGCAAAAAAGTGAAGTAGGTAAATTTGAACATTACGATGTTGTTTTTGAAGACCATGCTACTTATTTACAATCGATGGCCGAATCGTTATACACTGTTTCTTTTATTAAAGTTAATGAAGGTTGGAACAGGGTTGCACACGAAAGTATTTTGGTGGGAACAACATTAATTGGTAATAATGCCGGAGGATTAGGCGATTTAATAAAAGAGTCGGGGAGTTTAATGGCAAATACTGTTGACGAATTTGTTGAATTGATCAAATCAAACACGCATTCAAATTGTCATAAGGAGTTCATTGAAAAATATGATGTTAAAAATTGTGATTCGTTTTTAAATCCAATTACCGATTTCATCAACTCTTAAAATCTTTTCTTATTTAACTTTATTCAGATTTTGGTATTTCGGATTGTTGCTAGGGTGCCAATTGTGTATCATTCCTTCTTGTCGGTTGCGAATAATACGGTAACCGTTTTTCATAAACCTTTCCCAAAGTTCATCATCTTCTCGTCCCCACTCAGTAAACGATTCATTTAATTTTCCCACTTTTAAAAAATTGCTTTTGCGGCAAGCCAACATTCCTTTTCCTTCTTGTTGCATCCAATGTCCATAATCTTTTGAAATAAAAGGTGGCATGTCTTTATACAAGTAAAAAACTATCGGATACCAAACAAGTGTTTTAGATGTATAATGATTGCAAATAGAAACGATATCTTCAGGTATGGTCATATCAGCATCACAAATGAAAATGATGTCGGATGTAGATTGTTCAACTGCTTTGTTAAATGAATGTGCCCTCGAAAATTTTATTTTTTCGCTGTTGTAAACCAACTCGCCATTCCAATTATTTCTAATTTCATTTTCAAGATTCACAACATCTATACTTCCGCAATCGAATACTGAAAGTTCTATTAAATGCTGGTTCTTCACATTGTTCAAACTATTTAAAAAACAATTGACATAAGTGCCCGAACGATTGTAAATACCAGTACAGATGGAAATGCGGTGTAATTTTTTATATCTGAAAAAACGATAAAAACAAAAGGATAGAAGCGCTGATAAATCTTGCTTAAGCGTTTGTGACCCAAAATTCCGCTGTGGCGATTTAAATAACCACCATAGTGGATACTTCCATTGTTTCGGTATGTTGTTTTTTATGTTCAAATTTTAATTGTAACCACAAAGCTCATATTTTAGTGTTCCTTGTGAAATCCTATGTGAACCTTGTGGTAAAAAAATTAAAAAAGTGAATTTTTTTGATGTGGTAAAATTCCGAAATGTTTGTATGCATGTTCGGTAGCTTCTCGGCCACGAGGTGTTCGCATCAAAAATCCTTCTTGTATTAAATAAGGTTCGTAAACTTCTTCTATCGTACCGTTTTCTTCTCCGATAGCTGTTGCAATCGTATTTATGCCAACCGGACCGCCTTTAAATTTTTCGATAATTACTTTCAGAATTTTATTATCCATTTCGTCTAATCCTTCTGAGTCGACATTCAATGCTGTAAGCGCATGTTTTGCAATTTCGATTGAGATAGAGCCATCACCTTTTACTTGAGCAAAATCACGGGTTCTTCTTAATAATGCATTTCCAATACGAGGTGTGCCACGACTTCTGCGAGCAATTTCTTCAGCAGCTTTTTCTTCAATACCTATATTGATTATTTCTGCCGAACGTTTAATGATTTTTTTCATCAACACCTTGTCATAATACTCAAGTCGGGCATTGATTCCAAAACGTGCACGCAAAGGTGACGTTAATAATCCCGAACGAGTGGTGGCACCGATGAGCGTAAATGGATTTATTTCTAATTGAATAGATCGTGCATTAGGCCCCGAGTCGATCATTATGTCGATTTTATAATCCTCCATTGCCGAGTATAAAAACTCTTCCACAACAGGACTTAATCGATGAATTTCATCGATAAAAAGCACATCGCCTTTTTCTAAATTTGTTAACAATCCAGCTAAATCACCAGGTTTTTCGAGCACCGGACCCGATGTTGTTTTTATGTTTGAGCCGAGTTCGTTTGCTATAATATACGAAAGCGTTGTTTTTCCCAATCCCGGAGGTCCATGCAGTAACACGTGATCGAGCGCTTCACCCCGCTGAGATGCAGCCTGAACAAATACCTTTAAGTTATCAATAATTTTCTCCTGTCCGGTAAAATCATCAAAGTTTTTAGGACGCAGTACTCTCTCCAGCTCCTGATCTACAGGAGTTAAGTTTTCTTCTTCAGGATCTAAATTCGAATTTCGCACAGGTCAAATATAGTTTTTTTTAATTTTAACAATACCCGATTTCATCTTGATAAAGTTTAATGATATAATTTTATCCTATGCTAAAATTCTATTTATTTGAAAAATAATCAGGAATAATATTCAAATCAGGTTTGCATGACATTTCATTCTGTTCCATTTGCAATTTTTCTCGTCATCGTATTTCTGCTATACTGGTTTGCATTCAGAAAAAGTGTTAAGGGGCAAAATTTACTTTTGCTTTCGGCAAGTTACTTTTTCTATGGATGGTGGGATTACAGGTTTTTAAGTCTTATTCTGTTTAGTTCGGTATTTGATTTTTTCGCTGCCATTTATATTGATAAAGCTGAGAAACAAAGCCGAAGATTGTTTTTTTTGATGTTGAGTCTTTGTATGAATCTGGGCTTGCTTTTCTTCTTTAAATATTTCAATTTTATCGTAGAAAGTATCAATCAGGTTTATTTATTTTTTGATGCACCCAAAAATTTTCCATACAAAAATATCATCCTTCCAATAGGTATAAGTTTCTATACTTTTCAAGCATTAAGCTATACCATTGATGTATATCGTAGAAAATTAAAAGCAACTCGCGATCCGTTGTCGTATTTTGTTTTTGTTTCATTTTTTCCACAGATAGCTGCTGGTCCAATTGAACGTGCTATTCATTTATTGCCACAGTTTTCGAGTCCCCGTACTTTTAATGTTCAAGAAGCGAAGGAAGGTTTGAGACAGCTGCTTTGGGGTGTTTTTAAAAAGGTTGCCATTGCCGATTTATTGGCAACGTATGTCGATATTGTGTATCAGCAACCCGAAAATTATACAGGCTTATCAGCCATTTTTGCAGCCGTGTTTTTTGCTATTCAATTGTATTGCGATTTTTCGGGATACTCAGATATGGCAATTGGAACGGCAAAACTACTAGGATTTAAATTGAGTAGAAATTTTAGTACGCCTTATTTTTCTAAATCGATGGGAGAGTTCTGGACTCGCTGGCATATCTCATTAAATACATGGTTTCGCGATTATGTTTATATTCCATTAGGAGGAAGTAAAAACGGAAAGTTTAACAGATACAGAAATGTGTTTATTGTTTTTTTAATAAGCGGACTTTGGCATGGTGCTTCATGGAAATTTGTTATTTGGGGTGCCATGCATGGATTCATTATTATAACTGAATTGCTTACCAAAAATACTTTTCCGGGAAAACTGAAACAGTTTGCTTCAATTCATTTTTATAGGCTTACGCGCGTTTTTCAAATGATAAAAGTGTTTTCATTGTTTGGCTTTTTACTCATTTTTTTTAGGGCAAACACGTTTAGCGATGCCATGCTTGTTGTTCAGCATCTAGGAAAAAATCTAATTCATCAATTAAGTTCATTTGCAAATATTAAACATGAAATTGTTTATCTTTTTTTAGATGTTCGTGAATTTATTGTTGTAATCATTTCAATCATTATTTTTATAGCACTTGAATTTACTTGGAGGAAAGAGGGGATGGAAAAAAGCATTGAAAAGTATCCTATGGTATTACGTTGGTCTATTTATTATTTATTGATTATTTGGCTATGTATGTTTGGTGAAATTAATGATAACAGCAGTTTTGTATATTTTCAATTTTAATAGTTGGTGAAAAAGTTTCTTACCTATTCGGCATTTTTTATTTTACCATTACTAGTATTGTGTATGTTGTTGTTTGCTATACCATACAGTCGTGAGTTTGCTTATATGAGTAAGAATAATCAAGATTGTAATACATCATGGATATATCATCGCTTATTTAAAAATGACACCAAAATGGATATTTCATTTATCGGGACTTCACATACAGGTTGTGCAATTAATGATGAGCTCATCGAGCAAAATTTAGATTCATTTACACACGTTGCCAATCTTGCATATTGTGGTGGTGGACGAAATCTTGATTTAATTTTGTTGAATGATATCATTGATTCAAAATCTCCTTCAGTTCTTTTCATTGAAATAAAAAACAATAACGCTATAAAACATCGC
>CANKGI010000064.1 GCA_947481365.1 Bacteroidota bacterium
AATTTCTTTTCTGTGTGCAAAGAGGATAAATAAAACAGTATTTGGTTTTATAAATTCAGCACCAATTCTATAATCTCCAACTCTAATTCGATAGAAATTTTTTTTAGCCTTCTAATTTTTTAATTGAACCAATATCATTAACGCGCTCTGTCTGCTCAATATCTTCAATAACTCTTTTAAGTTTTTTTGCTAAAACACTATTGGCATTTTTGTCAAATGATTTGTAAAAACTTTTGTCAAACTCAACTTTCATGAGAATTGATCAGTTTCAGCATTTGATTTTTAGAAACAGTTTCGCCTGTTTTGGCTTCTTTTATCATGGTGCCAAAAACAAAATCTTCCATCTCATCGTCTGAAAAAATTTTAATTTTCAATCCAACAAGCTTTGCAATTTCAAGCATAGTTTGTTGCTGTTTTTTGTTTTTCGTTTGTAATAAAATCGCACTCATGTTTCATGATTTAGATATTATATGTCAATTATCAAGCAACCTGCAACGTAGCTTTTCGTTCACCAATTTGTTGTCTCCACATCGCGTAATACAATCCTTTCTCATCAAGCAATTGCTTGTGCGAGCCAGTTTCAACCAGTTCACCTTTTTCTAAAACATAAATTCTATCGGCATGCATAATGGTTGAAAGTCGATGAGCAATCATCACTGTAATATGTTTTCCGTTTGACGAAATACTGCGAATGGTGTTCGAAATTTCTTCTTCGGTAATCGAATCCAAAGCAGAAGTTGCTTCATCAAAAACCATCAAATTTGGTTTGCGCAACAATGCACGTGCAATAGATAAACGTTGTTTTTCGCCACCAGAAACTTTCATTCCCCCTTCGCCAATTACAGAGTCAATTCCATTTTCACTTCTTTCGAGCAAACTCTGGCAAGCTGCATTGTTCAATGCTTCTACAAGTTCTGCATTTGTTGCATTAGGTCGAACAAACAATAAATTTTCTTTTATCGAACCTGAAAATAATTGTGTGTCTTGCGTAACAAAACCAATTTGATTTCTTAATTCGTTGATGTCGATTTCCGATCCTTCTACTTCGTTGTAAAAAATATTTCCATTCAATGGTTTGTATAACCCAACAAGCAATTTTACAAGCGTTGTTTTTCCGGCTCCCGATGGGCCCACAAATGCAATTGTTTCACCTTTCTTTACTTCGAAACTGATGTTTTCGATGGCATGATTTGCTGAAGTTTTGTGTTTAAATCCCGTGTTTGCAAAACGCAATGATTCAATTTCGCCAATTGATTTAGGACTTACAGGAACAGGCTCTGTAGGCAATTGCATGATGCGTTCAAAATTGTTTAATGATGATTCGGCTTCACGATAGCTCAAAATTAAATTACCAATTTCCTGCAACGGATTAAAAATGAAGAATGAATAAAATTGCAATGTCATTAACTGACCCAATGTTACATGTTCTCTAAAAACCAAAAACAGTAAAAAGAACAATAAACTCTGACGAAGAAAATTGACAAATGTTCCTTGCACAAAACTGATACTGCGAATGTCTTTTACTTTTTTCAATTCGAGTTTCAGAATCTTCATCGTTGCATCATTCAATCGCACCACTTCCTGATTCGTTAATCCAAGACTTTTGATGAGTTCGATGTTACGCAAACTTTCGGTAGTGGTTCCTGCTAATACATTTGTTTCGCGAACAATTTTTTTCTGAACGATCTTTATTTTTTTAGAAAGAATATTTGTGATGAATGCAAGGATTGCTGATGCTCCGAAATAGAAAGGTAATATCCATGGGTAAACATTAAGTGAGTAAACCGAAACGAAGATGACGCCTACAATGCTTGTAAAAAAGATATTGATAAAGTTGATGATGAATTTTTCTGAATCGATGCGGACTTTTTGCAGCACATTTAGTGTTTCACCGCTTCGCTGATCTTCAAATTCTTGATACTGCAATGCAAGCGAATGTTTAAGTCCATCGGTGTAAATATCGGCACCAGTTTTTTGAATTACCAAATTTTGAGTGTAATCCTGAAAAGCTTTGGCAATACGGCTCACCATGGCAACACCCATTCCGGCTAGTACCAAAAGCATCACGCCTGAAATAAAATCTTTCTCGGTATAATCTGTCGAGTGTTTGGCAAATCTGTCGATAATTTTTCCATATATGTATGGATCGAGCATCGAGAAAAACTGATTGATGGTTGCCAGTAAAAGAGCTAGTCCGATAAGTGGTTTGTATCGACTTAAGTAATGTAAAAATATTTTCATGTTAAGATATCAAACACAAAACAAGCGTATTTGTTCGTATCTCGAAATTATTTTTTAATTTAACGCCTGCTACCGCAGTCTGGTTCTGAATTTAACATTCATCATTTCTTCAAACTTTTTCCAAAGCTTGTTTCAAATCATTAATAATGTCATCGTGATGTTCGAGACCAACAGATAAACGAATTAGTTTTTCGGAGATCGACATTTCTTTTTTATGTTCATCGCTAACACCTGCGTGAGTCATGGTTGCTGGATGTTCGGCAAGCGATTCGGTGCTACCTAAACTTACAGCCAGTTTTACGAGTTTTAATGAATTTAGTAAAAGAAAAGCTTCTTTTTCGCCACCTTTAACATCAAACGAAATCATGGCACCTGCAGATGAATATTGCTTTTTGTATATATCGTATTCTCTTGTTCCCTCTTTAATCATACCGAGGTAATATATTTTTTCAACCTTCGGATGCGTTTTTAAAAATTCGACAACTTGTGCAGCATTGTATGCCTGTTGTTCCATACGTATTTTCAATGTTTCTAAACTGCGCATCATCAGCCAGCTTGTCCACGGGCCGGCCATACAACCTAGTTGTGAGCGTAACGAACGAACGCGTGCAATCAAAGTTTTACTTCCCAAACAAGCCCCGGCAATTAAATCGCTATGTCCGCCAATATATTTTGTAGCTGAGTACAACGAAAAATCAGCACCATGTTTTAATGGATGCTGCCAAATAGGGCCCATGTAAGTATTATCACAAGCTAAATAAACCTGTTTGTCTTTTGTGCTGAACGAATCAACAATTTCTTTGCACATCGAAATATCAATCAATGTATTTGTTGGATTTGAAGGTGTTTCGATAAACATCAAAGCAAGCTTATCGGCATGTCCGCTTTTATTTATGATTTCGATAATTTGTTCTTTGGTGTGTGTAGGTTTAAACTCAACCGTATGAACACCAATTTTTTGAATATAACTGTCGATAAAATGTTCGGTGCCACCATAAAGTGGAATGCTGTATGCAAGCAAATCGCCTGGCTTTAAAAACTCGAGAAGAACGGTTGTTATAGCTGCCATTCCACTTTCAAAAACTGCAGCATCTTCGGCACCATCCCAAAGGGTTAAACGGCTTTCCAAAATTTCGAGATTCGGATTGTTCATTCGGCTGTATATTAACCCTAAACTTTCTCCTTCTCGTTTTTTACGTTTCCCGTTTTGAATTTCGAAAAATGCTTTGCCTTCTTCGGCATTTTTAAATACAAATGTAGATGTTTGAAATATAGGTGATTTTACGGCACCTTCAGATAATTCGGGCTTATAGCCGTAACTCATCATCAAACTTTCGGGATGTAAATTTTCTTTCATAACAAATGAAATTGAGCAGCGAAATTAAATGAAAAACGAATAGAGAGAAGAGGTTATTAAATGATATTCATCAGTTATCATTGCTTGAATTTTTCGTTTACCACATCAAAAAGTGGTTGATATAATTTTGATGATGAAGCAATAATTTCTTTGCCGAATATAAAATCATCGTTGCCCGAAAAATCAGAAATTTTTCCTCCTGCTTGTTGCACAATAAAAGCACCACCTGCCACATCCCAGGCATGCAAACCATATTCAAAAAAACCATCAAAACGGCCGCAAGCCACGTATGCCAGGTCAACAGCTGCTGATCCCATTCTTCGCATTCCCTGTGTGCCTTTCATCAGCACACGCAGCGTTTCCAAATAATTTTGCATGATATCAAAATCGTAATACGGAAAACCTGTGGCCAAAAGTGATTTTGATAATTCGGCATTTTGCTTCACACAAATTTCTTTTCCGTTTAAATACGCTTTGCTGTTTTCCCATGCGTAAAATAATTCGTCACGATTTATTTCATACACAATTCCCATTACCAATTTTTTGTTTTTTAACAATCCTACACTGATGCTATAAATGGGAATTTGATGAATAAAATTTGTTGTTCCATCTAGCGGATCAATTACCCACATGTATTCTTTTTCTTCGCTGTCAATGGTTTCTTCTTCGGTAATAAAACCAGCATCAGGCAATTGTTTTCGTAACCCTTCAACCAATTTTTGCTCAGCCGTTTTGTCAACATATGAAACCAATTGATTGAAACTTTTTTCTTCAACCACATCCCGATTAAATGTTTTTGCTTCGGTTGAAATAAATACACCAACTTTTTTTACTAAGTCGCAAACTTCATTGCAAATTTTTTCTGAATTCATGATTACTCCTCCTCTTTGCTAATCACATTTTTATGATACCCTTGCCATTTTTCTATCACCGCCTGCATGTCATTAGGCAATTCAGTTTCAAAATAAATTTCCTTTTTTGTTGTAGGGTGTATGAAGCCTAGTGACCGTGCATGTAAGGCCTGACGATCGCAAAGATTAAAACAGTTATCAATAAATTGTTTGTATTTGGTAAACGTAGTTCCTTTCACAATTCTATCTCCTCCATAAGTATCATCACCAAAAAGCGGATGACCAATATCTTTCATATGTACACGAATTTGATGTGTTCGTCCGGTTTCCAATTTGCATTCAATCAATGTTACATAATGCAAACGTTCTAAAACTTTGTAATGCGTAACGCTCCATTTTCCTTTATCGGCTTCGTCATCTTTATACATTTTAAAAACCCTTCTATCATAATTACTTCTTCCGATATAGCCTGTTACTGTTCCTTCGTCTTCAATAAAATCGCCCCATGCCAGTGCAACATATGTACGTTTGATGCTGTGGTCGAAAAATTGCTTGGCTAAAAAGGTCATTGCAAATTCATTTTTTGCAACCACTAAAAGTCCCGAAGTGTTTTTATCAATGCGATGCACCAAACCCGGGCGAATGTTATTTTCTGTTGCAAATGGAAGATCTTTAAAATGATGAGCCAATGCATTTACCAAGGTTCCACTCACGTTATTGTAGCCTGGATGAACTACCATTCCGGCAACTTTATTTACAATCAATACATCATCATCTTCATACACAATATTGAGTGGAATATTTTCAGGAACAATCGTTGTATCCTTTGGTGGATCAGGAAAAACAACCGAAATAATATCATAAGGTTTTATTTTATAACTAGCCTTGGTTGGCTTATCATTTACCAATACACTTTCGGCATCAATGGCATTTTGAATTTTATTTCGCGATGCATTTTGAATGCTGTTGGCTAAATATTTATCAATGCGGATTGGGTTTGTTCCACCCGTAATCTCAAAACGAAAATGCTCAAACAGTTCTTGTTCTTCCTGTGATTCGGTATCTTCTAATTCTTCTTCTATCATTTTTTTATTAAGCGCACCCGTGTGCCTGAGCATTTTGCGCAGGCACAAAGAACGCAAAGTTTTTTATAGTTTTAAGTTTGTTGTTTGAAGTTTTTGTCATGTCGATTTGAGTCGAGACATATCTATTTTGTAAAACAATTCTCAATTTTCAATCCCGATAGCTATCGGGATCCATTTTCAATTTATAAAGCAATGGTTTACTAGGACTGGCATCACTTTCTATCGAAGCAATTTGAATGTTGAGCAAATACATTCCATCTTCAATTTTATCATCTACAAAAATCATTTCAGTGATGGTTGCATCCATTCTAGGTTGTTCCGGATAATTCCAAAATGCACGATGTGCTGCAAGTTTACCACCATCCTCTTCGGCATCAACCGAAGGCAAATCAATGAGCAGATGTTTGATGTTTTTTTCTCGCAACCATAAACATAAATCAGCTGCTAAATAAGTTGGATTGTTTCCCGAATATTTTTTTGTGAGTTTATTATTACCATTCGGAAGCGTGCGAATAACAAGCGATTCAACTGATTCGTCAAATAATTTTGATACATCTTTTTTTGTGATAATGTTATTTTCAGCTTCAACAGAAATGAGTTGAGCGATTGAAAAAAATTGTTTCAACGATTGATTGATGGTTATTTTCTTTTTTGATAGATGTCCAACACATTCGGTATGAGTTCCGTTTGCATGGGCATTGATAAAAAGATTTTCGCAATTCACGCTTCCACCTTTTGCAACAGAAAGAATAGGTTCAAATGTTGGCGATTGAATATGGTAAGCATTCGGATTATTTTCGCCCGATTGCATGGGTATTGAAATATCGAGAGGTTTTGATAAATCGGCATAAAACTTTTTATCTTTCCATTCAATAATTGTATGCATTTGTCGTTTTGTTTATTAATTTACGAATATCAGTATATTTGACCAAATGAGGTTGTACGAACAAAAAAATTGGTGGAAACGTGTTTTGCTTTTAATAGCAATGGGCATTGCTGTTTTCTCGTTGTGGTACACACATAGGCTTGCACAAAAGCTTGCTCACGAAGAAGAAAAAAAAGTAATGCTTTGGGCAAATGCAACTAAAGCCCTTTTAAAAACCGAAGGCGATTTTAATTTTTTGCTCGACATTGTAAAAGACAATGAAACCATTCCGGTTATTTTAGTTGATGATGAAGGAAAATTTGTTTCGAACCGAAACCTTGATTCGGCAAGGGCTAACGACCAAAAGTATTTATCAGAGCAACTCGAAATAATGAAAACCCAACACGAGCCGATTAAGATTTTGTATGACGAAAAAAATAACCGTTACAATTATTTATACTACAAAAATTCTGTCATCCTCACTCAACTCAAACGATATCCATATTACCAATTAAGCATTATCGGAGTATTTATTTTGGTTTCCTATTTTGCCTTTAGCTCATCACGCAAAGCCGAACAAAATCAAGTGTGGGTTGGTATGAGCAAAGAAACAGCGCACCAATTGGGTACACCCATCTCATCACTCAATGCTTGGATTGGTTTGATTCGCGAATCGGAAAAAAGTGAGCAGGAAGAATATCTCAATGAACTTCAGAATGACGTAAAACGTTTGGAACTAATCACCGAAAGATTTTCGAAAATTGGCTCAGCTCCCGAATTGAAATCAGAAAAAGTTGGTGAAGTTCTTGCAGATTCTATTCGTTATTTAAACTCCCGTACTTCCGATAAAGTGGAGTTTATTTTGGAAAACGAGGATGAAGAAACAACTGCTCTGATGAACATCCCTTTGTTTGAATGGGTTGTTGAAAATCTTTGTAAAAATGCCATTGATGCAATGACCGGAGTAGGAAAGATTACGATGCAAATTCACAGTGAAGCCGAAAAAGTATTGATTGATATTACCGATACCGGAAAAGGAATTGCGCCATCGAAATTTAAAACAGTGTTTAAGCCAGGTTTCACTACAAAAAAACGTGGTTGGGGTTTAGGACTATCACTTGCAAAAAGAATTATTGAAGAGTATCACCAAGGAAAAATATTCGTCAAAGACTCTTCCGAAAAAGGAACAACTTTTAGGATTGAGTTGAAAGCCTAAAATGATTTAAGATTTAAGATGGACGAATTAAGATTTTAAAAATGCTTAATTCAAAAATTACAACTCTTAAATTTTACATCTTAAATCGTAAATAGAATTACTCCTTCCAGTCAGCAATAAATAAATTGGTATCGTGGGTGTTGTTATTATTGCGGTTTGACGAGAAAACCAATCGTTTGCCGTCAGGCGAAAACATTGGGAATGCATTGAATACACTTTCGGTTGTAATTTGCTCAATTCCACTTCCATCTTCGTTAACCATCCACAATTGAAAATCCCAACCTTTTTGCGAATGATGATTAGAAGAAAAAATAATTTTCTTTCCTAAAGGATGATAAAACGGAGCCCAGTTGGCTTTTCCTAAATGAGTAATTTGTTTTATATCACTGCCATCAATATTCATGGTATAAATTTCCATATTGGTTGGAGCAACCAATCCGTTTGCAAGAAATTCTTTGTACTCAACAGTATCTTTTCCTTCGGGACGAGATGCACGGAAAACAAGTTTGGTTCCATCAGGCGAAAAAAATGCACCGCCATCATAGCCTAAAGCGTGTGTAAGTTGTTTCACATTTTTCCCGTCAATATCCATGATGTACAAATCCAAATCGCCATTGCGTGTTGAGGTAAAAACAATTTTATCACCTTTTGGCGAAACGGTTGCTTCAGCATCATATCCGGGCGAGTTGGTGAGTTGTTTTAATATTTTCCCTTTTTCATCACTTATAAAAATATCAAAGGATGAATAGATTGACCACAAATATCTTCCAGTGTTTTTTGGGGCTTCTGCCGGACAATCTTTTCCTGTTTTAAAAGTTGATGCGTATAGAATTTTTTTATCGCCAGGTAAATAATAGGCACATGTTGTGCGGCCTTCGCCATTGCTCACCGGCATTGGCTGATAAATTTTATTGTCTTCGGCCTCATCAATTACCATGTAATAAATCTGGTCGCACTTTAATCCAAATCCTGGGTTATTGGTTTGAAAGGAAAGTTTTTTTCCGTTGAAACTAAAGTATGCTTCGGCATTATCTCCACCAAAAGTAAGTTGACGTAAATTTTTTAAATGAGGTTCGTTATCCGAAGCTTCTACACTTGTTTGAACTTCTTCACTAGAGGCAAGCGCTTGTTCACTTTTTACCTCTTGGGCTTTTATAAATGTTGAAATAAATAATGCTGCAAAAAAAACCGTTTTCTTCATATGAAATTAAATCCGAACGGAATATCGTATACGGTTTATAAATGTTTTGCTCATTTTATAACCAAATTTACAAGTAAATGAAATTGTGAGGAATAACGTTTCCACATTAAAATAAAATGCTGTTTTGCCAATGTAAGCAAAACAGCATTTTGATATGTTGAACGATAAAGAATTACTCGGCAGTTTTAATTAATTTGATAACTGTTGTTTCTTCATCGAATACTGTTTTTAAGAAGTAAATGCCCGATTTCATTTCAGGTAAATCGTTGATATCAACCAAATGATTTCCTTTTGAAATTTCTATGGTGTTTTGGTAAATATTTTTTCCCTGTAAATCGTTTATCAATACATTCATTTTGCCCGTATGGTTATACGCAGTTGTTAATTGAATAGAGCTGGTAAATGGATTTGGAGATGCAGATACAGAAATGTTTTTATGAGAACTAAAGTCAACAGTAACAACTTTCGATTGAGCCATTTTTCCGTCTAAATCAACTTGAATAAAACGGTAAAATACCAATCCTTCATTCGAAACTTTATCGGCATTGAAATCAGTAAAACTATATTGATTAACTCGTGATGAATTTCCTGCACCAGCAACTTTTCCGATACTGGTAAAATCGATTCCGTTAAGCGAACGTTCAACAATAAAATGACTGTTGTTTATTTCCGATCCTGTTGCCCAATTTAACAAAGCATCAGTACCTGATTTTGCAGCATTAAAATACAATAAATTAACTGGCAACGGTGATGAAGTATTTTCATCAGCTCCCATATAATGCCATCCTGTATTTCTTGTTTGATTATCGATATCGGTTGTAATTCCAGCTGTAACTGCGCATCCTAAATTTAAATCACCAATCGAACCTCCGGTTAAATGTAAGTCGCCATTACTTGTAAAATTGGTAAGCACATTTACCGAGTTCACATCTTTACCTGTAGCAGTTTTTAATAATGCCAAAGTAGCTTGTGCTGCTGAGTTAGCATATGCCAGCATACCTTGTGTACCGCTCACATAATAGTTGTTAAAGTTTGCAGTGGTATATGCCGTTGTTGGAGCGTCACTATAAAAAGCATAAGATAAAGCAGAGGTTGCACTTGCATTACCATTAACAAATGAATTGGAGAAAATATTATTTTTTAAATTCATTAAAGTGGATGAAGGAGATGCATAAAAAGCAGCACAAATTGTTGATGCACCATATCCTGCAGCATAAGTACCAGTTAAACTTACTGTGTTATAATAAATGTTGTACCCGCTACCACCGTCTATTTTGATACCAACTGTTGCATCTGTTGAACTTGCAGGATACCATCCATCTGCCCATAAACGCGAAACCATATTGTTGGTAAGCGTAATGTTACTTGCATTTTGTAAATGAATTCCCATTACACCCCAACCACCTGAGCCAGTATAAAACATCGAATCGATAACATTTTTGGTGATGCTTGAATTTGCAAATCCTGTTCCACCATAAATGGCTTTTTGATCGGTGTTTGAAGAAACAATATTTTGAATGGTATTTTGTGTAAAATTAACATTGGTAGCATTGGCAATCATGACAGCACCCCAAAGTAAATAATCGGTAGCTACTGCAGAGCCGAATAAATTGTTGCTGATTAAAATATTAGAAGCTTTATTTGTTGATGTTCCTGTTAAACCAAGACCAACTTTTACTTTACAAATTTGGTTATTGATAAAAGCAATGTTTGTATTGTCGGGAGATGATGTAACGTTTGAAGTAATAGATGGACTACCAGATGCTGTGAAAGTTCCGTTTCCAATATTTACACCCAAATTATTGAAATTGCCCGAACCCTGAATGATACAATTTTTGATGGTATCGTTTGTTGCACCCAATCCAATTCCGCCACTCGAAATAAGAATGGTTGATGCAGTTCCTGTATTGGTGTTAGCGATAGTTAAATCTCTGGTGTTTGTTGTAACCGAACCATCAATTTTAAAGAATTTTGTTCCGTTAAAATTAAAAATTGAAGTTGCATTACCAGTGATAGTAGTTGGTGTTAAAGTTGGTTTAATAGTGACATTGTTTGTTGACGATGCATTACCAATATTTCCAATTGTTAATGGAAATGTTTCACTTGTTGAATAATTATTATCGGTTAATAACAATGTAACGGCTCCATTAACACCTCTTAAATTTAAATCATTTACAACTTGAGTTAGTGTTGTATACACTTGTCCTGAACCTACGTTAAATGAACCTGATAATGGTGATGAAGTAAATATGTAAGAGTTTGGTGAAGTTGGAATCGATGTGATATTGGTTACGTCAGTAGCATAAAATCCGGTTGAAGGATTAGAGCCTGTATTGTGAGCCGGTGCTAAATCTTGAGCTACTACAAAATACTGAATGGTATCTCCAACAATTGGAGGCAGAGTAAGTAATGAGTAATTTATAGTGTATGAAAAAGGAGATGATAAATTTGAAGACTGAGCATATTTCCATCCGTTGAAACTACTATTATTAGCTCCAAATGCATTATTCTCCGATTTTTTCTTGAAATAAATTCTAGGCTTAAATGTTGCCGATGAATCAATAAAACTAACATCAGAGATTGTTGCAAAATTGCTTAACACACGGTTTGAAAATGTTGCTGTATTTGCCACAGGAACATAAGAAATTGTTGGAGGAGTGAGGTCAATTTCGTTTGCATTAAGTATTGCAAAATTATCGATGTACCAACCTGTATGTGTTGTTGGCACAAACCAAGCAACCGATGAAAATCTCCATCTGAATTGAACAGTATCATTAATGGCTGTTGTAAGTGTATTCATTTTGGTGTTCCAAGCAGTGTTAGATCCCGAAACAGATAAGCCCAATGAAGTCCATGTTCCCGAATTTATTTTGTATTCAAAGTAACCGTAATCCCATCCTGAATTGATATCAAACCATTCGCTATAAGAACAAGGAATAGCTGTAGCTGTTGCAATATATATAGGTGATGATAAAGCATAATTTGCATCGGGCGAATAATTGCCTGATAAGTTTGTTCCCCAACAATTTGGTGTAGTTAGAGCACTTGATGGTCCAGCTGTTGGAATGCCTCTTTGCCACTCTTGTGAAGCAGTTCCAGATAAAACAGCAGTGGTAAAATTTTGGTCGGTTGCACCATCAAAATAATAGGGTTTTGCCACTTGAAACGAACCTGTTGGCGAAGAAATATTTGGAGCACGAAATACACCACCTATTGTTGCATAGGTTAAACTTGCATCAACAGTTGAAGCTAAAGTTGCCGATGATTTGATATCGTAAACAAGCCAGAAATAATTAAAACCATTTGCCAATACTTGTGAACCATTTACGGTAAACGAACCACTTGGCGAAGCCACACCTCCAAATTTAGAAACAGTTGAAAAGTTGGTGTTCGATCCGGTATAATAAACCCTTGCACTGTCTAATGTAGTTAAAGGAGTTGTTGTGAGGTATGTGTCAAAATTAAAATTAGTAACCGACATGGGTGAAATTTGCCCTGTAACTTTAACAGGAATTTTGAGCACAACTTGATTTTTACCGCCTTGAGTAATTAAATAACTGAAAGATTTTGCAGTAGATAATGAATCGAATGTTTGAGTGGAAACAAAATAACTATCAACAACAACATTGTCTACATACATTTCATTTCCATATCCGGTCATGAATTTAAATTCAACTTTTGTGGTTCCAACTGGAAGTCCAATTACTTTAGTTCTCCATTGCGATGCTGAAGGTGTAAACTGGCTTGAAGTAGAAGCTGCAGTTGTAATGCCGGTATCGACAACAAATGCACCTAACCATTCGCGTAAATAAACATATGATGACCCGACATAAGCCAATACAGCAAATGAGTCAATATAAGGACTTCCATAACCTGCATAAGAAATGTCAAATCGCAATGAGTCATTAACTGTAGTTGCTGTGAAAGCAGGAGTTTCGAGCGTAGCAAAACCTGATGACACATTATAATAATCACCCACCACACAACCAACATTTGTTGCCGAACCATAAGCATTAATAGTGAGGTCTTGAGTAACTACAGAGCTAGCATTGGTAAGTGTCCAGCCTGATGCCGGAAATGTTCCTCCAAAGCCTTCATTAACCCTTTGGGCATTTGAAAAAAATGTAAAGAATAGAAGTGTGAATAAAAGTAAAGCGTTTCTCATAAATCTTAGGAATAAAAATTTTAAGCAAGTTAGAAGTGATAAATAACTAAAGTATGACTTAAATCAATATTGTCAATTTTTGCTTAATAAATGAAAGGTATCAGAAAGGTGCTTATTAAATAAGTTTACCAATTGCAGTAAATTTATCAAACACCCAAATGGAATGTGGTGCATCTTTTAACTCATGTGTAAGGTCTTGTCCGGCCCAGTGTTCATAGTGCTTACCATTGCGCCACAATCGGCTTTTTGTAACATCATAAATCAAACCTTGGTATGCAATCCAAATTTCAGGTTTGTCATTTCCGTTGCGTAATGCTAGTTGCGATTTTGTGTATGTTGGTAAATGTTCGGTAGTCATTTGCTTTGCGTCATTCAGTTGTCATTCAGCTTCGTTGTCATTCGGTTGTTATTCAGCTTCGCTGTCATTCGGTTGTTATTCGCTTCGCTGTCATTCGGTTGTTATTCGCTTCGCGTTGTTCGGTTGTTATTTGCTTTGCGTCATTCAGTTGTTATTCAGCTTCGCGTTGTTCGGTTGTTATTCAGCTTCGCTGTCATTCGGTTGTTATTCGCTGCGCGTCATTCAGTTGTTATTTGCTGCGCGTTGTTCGGTTGTTATTCGCTGCGCGTCATTCAGTTGTTATTTGCTTCGCGTAATTCGGTTGTTATTTGCTTTGCGTCATTCGGTAGTCATTCAGCTTCGCTGTCATTCGGTTGTTATTCGCTTCGCGTTGTTCGGTTGTTATTTGCTTTGCGTCATTCAGTTGTTATTCAGCTTCGCGTTGTTCGGTTGTTA
>CANKGI010000065.1 GCA_947481365.1 Bacteroidota bacterium
ACAAACAACATCATACTATAACAATATGATGCGCGTTGACAATTTCTCGGTAGCATTTTCAGGATTAGCCATTGTTTTATCGGCTTTGATATTTGTGCTTTCAGCAGATTTTTATCATAACGAAGAGAAACATATCAGCGATTATTTGGCAATTCTTGTGTTTACACTTTGCGGAGCCATGATTATGTTTTCATTCTCAAACATGGCTATGTTGTTCTTAGGAATAGAAATCCTTTCCATCTCATTATACATTATGGCCGGAAGTAAGCAACATGATGTACGTTCGAACGAAGCTGGATTTAAATACTTTTTGATGGGTTCATTTGCATCAGGATTTTTATTATTTGGTATCGCTTTGATATATGGTGCTACAAATAGTTTTCATATTGGAAATATTGCTGCATATGTTTCGGCAGGACAAATCAGTCCAATGTTTTATGTTGGAATGTTAATGATGTTAGTCGCGATGTTATTTAAAGTTGCAGTTGTCCCATTCCATTTCTGGAGTCCAGATGTATATGAAGGCTCACCTGCTTTGGTAACTGCATTTATGTCGACACTCGTAAAAATAGCAGCCTTCGGAGCATTTTATCGTTTGTTCTATTTGTGTTTCTTCGATTCGTTAAATTATATAGTTATTATACTGGGAGTTGTTACTGCCGCTACCATCATACTTGGAAATTTAGTTGCCTTATCACAAACCAATTTTAAACGACTACTTGCCTATTCAGGAATATCGCATGCTGGTTATTTGATGCTTGCCGTTATGAGCATGAAAACCGGAACAGCCTCGGCAATATTTTACTATGCAAGTGGATATGGAATTGCAACAATTGGTTCATTTGCTGTAGCAATATTGGTTTTCAAAGCCATGAAAAGTGAAAATATTGAAGCATTTAATGGATTAGGGAAAAAGAATCCGTTTTTGGCAGCAGCACTTACAATGAGTATGCTTTCGCTAGCTGGTATCCCTCCTTTTGCTGGATTTCTAGGAAAATATTATATTTTTTCGGAAGCAATTAAAAATGGATTATTCGGTCTCACAATCACTGCAATCATTACTTCTATTATAGGTGTGTATTATTATTTTAAAGTAATATTAGCCATGTATACAAAGGAAGCCGATGAAACATCAGTTCAATCAAATATTGCATATACAACCATAATTATTGTTTGTGTATCTGTAAGTTTATTGCTCGGATTATTCCCAGATAAGTTGATGAACATCTTTTAACGATTTTTTACTTAACAGTAATTTTACAATTCGGTAAATTATTTTTAACACTTTATCGTTGAATAATAACGTTACTTCGCTTTTTTATATATTTATTTATAAATAATCAATTTTATTACTTTTTTTGCGCTATTAATTCAAAATAAAAAACATGAACAAAGTTCAATCACAAAAACAAGAAAGCAAATTAAAGAGCATGTTTGCTTCATTCGCTATCCCGGTACTAGTAGGTGTGGGAATTTGTATTTACATATTTGTATTGGGAAACAATTCAAATTTTGAAGGAGGTGACTCAAAGAACCATCCGGTGCCTGACGGAGTTGGACACGTACTTGGGTTGATTTACAAAGGTGGAATGATCGTTCCAATTCTCCTTTCACTTGTATTAATGAGTATCACATTTTCAATTGAACGTTTTTTAACAATTGCTAAAGCATCAGGAAAAGTAGCTGCAGAAACTTTTGTACGTAAAGTTCAGTCTCAATTACGTTCAGGTGATATTGATGGCGCAATTAGTGAGTGCGACATTCAAAAAGGTTCGGTAGCAAATGTTATTAAATCATCTCTTATAAAGTATAAGGAAATGGAATCTGAATCTGGAATGGATAAAGACCAAAAGGTTTTAGCTATTCAAAAAGAGATTGAAGAATCTGTATCACTTGAGTTGCCGATGCTTGAAAAAAATCTTGTTATTATTGCAACAATGGCTTCGGTTTCTACACTTGTTGCCCTCTTAGGAACGGTACTTGGTATGATCAAGGCTTTCTCGGCTTTGGCTACAGCAGGTTCACCCGATTCGGTTGCACTTGCAAATGGTATTTCTGAGGCCCTTATCAATACTGCATTAGGTATTGGTAACTCGGCAATTGCAATTATCATGTACAATGTTTTCACTACAAAAATTGATAAAATCACTTATACTATTGATGAAGCTGGTTTCAGTATCATTCAGCAATTTGCTGCAGCTCACAAAAAATAATTAAGTAATTCGTTTTTTCAATTATAGAAAATGCCAAAAGTAAAAGTACCTCGTAAAAGCACATCGGTTGATATGACCGCCATGACAGACGTAGCCTTTCTGTTGCTTACGTTTTTCATGCTTGCTACGAAGTTTAAACCAGATGAACCGGTTATCGTTGATACACCATCATCTATTTCGGAAATAAAACTACCAGATGTAGATATGATGATGATAACAATTGATAAAGAAAACCGTGTTTTCTTTGGAATTGACGGACAACAGAAAAGAGATTCGCTCTTGAATATGATGGCTGCTAAACACAACGTCACATTTACTGAGAAAGAAAGAAAAGAGTTTTCGTTGCTCTCTGCTTTCGGAGTTCCTTTTGATCAACTCAAACAATTTTTAAATATGTCGCCTGCCGACAGAAATAAAATTAAACAGGCCGGAATTCCTACCGATTCGTTGAATAACGAATTAGGCGATTGGGTTTGGTTTTCACGATTGGTTAATAACAATATTCGTGTTGCTGTTAAGGGTGATCAATACACAGGATATCCTAAAGTAAAAGATGTAATGAAAACACTTCAGGAAAAAAAATTGAATAGATTTAATTTCATTACCTCACTCGAAAGAGGTGCTGAATAAATATTAAAAGTAAACCTTTTAAAAAAGATAAGAAATGGCAGAAATAGAAGGCGGTGGCGGTGGTAAACATAAAGGCGGCAAAAAAAGAGGTAAGAAATTATCGACAAGGGTAGATTTTACCCCGATGGTTGACCTTGGTTTTTTATTGATTACTTTTTTCATGCTTACAACCAGTATGAACAAGCCACAAACCATGGAAATTAATATGCCTGATAAAAAGAAGGACTTAACAGAAGAAGAAAAAACTGTTGTTAAGGCTTCGCAGGCAATAACTGTATTACTCGGCAGTAACGATAAAGTTATTTATTATTTTATAGACCCAAAGACAGGTGATCCTGAAACACCAGTTTTAACCGACTTTGACTCTCGTAAAGGAATTCGTCAAACGTTACTCGAAGAAAACAGAAAGCGCAATAAAAATCTTGACTCGATAGCCATTTACAAAAAGCAAATGGAAGATGGAAAGATTGACAAACCAACTTATAAAGCTCATGTAGGCTCAATAAAAGCAGATAAAGATGCGTTAATAGTTGTAATCAAAGCAATGGATGAATCACGTTATAAAAATCTGGTAGATATTCTTGACGAGATGCTCATTTGTAACATAGGACGATATGCAGTAGTTGATATTACTGATAAAGAAAAGGAAATGGTTATGGCAGCTCAATCAACAACTAAGTAATTATGGCATTAAGTAAATTAGACATATTTGATAGCAATTGGGTCGACATTGTATTTAAAGGTCGAAACCACGAGTATGGTGCTTATGTGCTTCGTAAAAAAGGCGATGACTACACTTTTAAAGGTGTCATTTTTGCCATCGTATTTTTCACGTTAACTATTTCGGCACCGGTTGTTTTTAATTATTTAGAAACGCTCGTACCAAAGAAAGTAAAGGATACCAAGGAAGTTGCAGTAGAGTTAAAAGAGCCACCTCCGGTTGACAAAAATCAACCACCTCCCCCGCCTCCTCCTGAACCACCGCCATTAAAAACAACGGTAAAATTTACACCTCCTGAAATTAAACCCGATCAGGAAGTTCCGGATGAGCCGCCTCCAACACAGGAAGAAATGAAAGATAAAGATGCTTCGACAAAAGCTGTTGAAGGTGATGCAAATGGTGTTGATCAAAGTTTAATAGGAACAGGTGATGGCGTAACAGAAGCAGCACAAGAGATAATGACATTTGTTGAACAAATGCCCGAATTTGAAGGTGGTGAAGACGCTCGTCAGGCATTTTTAGGAAGAAACTTACAATATCCTCCTTTAGCACGTGAGAACGGAATTGAAGGAAAAGTTGTTGTTAAATTTGTTGTTGGTGGAGATGGTAAAATATCCCAGGTTGAAGCATTAACACACAAAGGTTGGGGACTTGAAGAAGAAGCCATCAGAGTTGCCAAGATGATGCCGGGTTGGAAAGCCGGAAAACAAAATGGCAAAGCCGTTCCGGTTTGGTTTACCATGCCGATTACATTTAAACTTTCAAATTAAATAAAACTAAACGTGCTGTTGGATAGAGACGAAATAATAGAAAAACGAAACCAAAAAGTAGCCATATACCTGAAGTATTTCGGAGTAGTTATGGCTATTTTTTATATAGTATTGGGTACCGCTTTTTTATTTTTTCCGTTAATTGAAAACACTACTCCCACCATGCGTTACATGGTAAGTTTTTTATTAATGTTATATGGATTGTTTAGGTTTTACAGAATAGTAAAGAAATGAAAGCAAGATTTTTTTTGATAGTTTGTTTTTACTTATTTCTTTCATCATGTGGCAGCACTGATAAGAATACTGAAACAGCTACAAGCGGACATGTTTGGATTGCAGCTGATGAAAGTATAAAACCTATTGTTGAAGCAGAAGAAATGGTTTTCGAATCTATTTACCCGAATGCCAAACTCGATATAATTTATACCAGCGAAGTGGAAGCAATGAAACTGATGCTTAGCGATTCGGTTAAACTGGCTATATTAACCAGACATTTAACAGAGAATGAAAAGAAACATTTTGACGACATCAAAATAACACCTCGCTACTCTCCTTTTGCCAACGATGCTATTGCAATCATCATGAACAATGCAGAAACCGATACCATCTTAAACCTAAATCAATTAAGCAACATACTGGATGGCACATTTGAAAATTGGAAACAGCTAAATCCAAAGCATCATGACAAACCTTTTCAAGTAGTATTTGATAATGCTAGTTCGGGTGCAATAAGATTTTTAAATGATTCATTGCTCAAAGGAAAAGCAATGGGTAAAAATTGTTTTGCCGTATCAAATAATACAGCAGTGATTGAGCATGTTGAGAAAAATCCCGGTAGTATTGGTGTTATTGGAATGGCATGGATAAGTGATGTGGATGATTCAATAAGTCATGGATTTTTAAAACGAATTCATGTTGCTGATCTTGTACCTGCTAATCCTTCAACCGCTGAATCGGTAACCATGAAACCTTTTCAGGCATACGTTGCGTTGAAGCAATATCCGTTATGGAGAAAAATTGAAATGCTGAATTGCTCGGGAAGAGCAGGTTTAGGCACTGGATTTGCATCATTTATTGCAAGTGATCGTGGACAACGAATTGTTTTAAAAGCAGGTTTAGTACCAGCCACAGCACCTGTTAGAATTGTTAAACTAAATAACGATTAAGTATTTATAAAAAATGAAAAAATATATTTTAAGTATCACACTTCTTTTCACATTCTTCATTTCCTTACATGCACAATCAACTAAGGAAGGTTTAAAAGCTATCGACTTTGAACGTTACGAATTTGCGAGAGATAACTTCAAACAAGTGATCATGCAAGAACCTAAGAAAGGTGATAATTACTATTATTTAGGCCAATCCTATATCAACTTATTACAAACTGACTCGGCATTATTAGCCTATAATTTAGGGATTATTGCCGAACCTATCAATACCAAAAACTACATTGGCATTGGAGAAATACTATTAAACGAAAATAAAGTTCCTGAAGCAAAAGGCTATTTTGAAAAAGCATTGGCAATTAGCAGAGGGAAAGACGGAAGATCAACAGATGCCATCACACTTGCAATGGTAGCTTCGGCTATGGTGTCTGGCGAAACTAAATTGCTTGATGATGCTTTAACAAATATTAATGAGGCATTGGAACTCAATAAAAAAAATTACGACATACTAGTTATGGCAGGTGATGTGATGTTAGAAAGAAATGAAGGCGGTCCATCAGCTACATTCTTCGAAAAAGCAATTGACTTGGATAAAAATAATCCTAAAGCTTATGCAAGAGTTGCCGGTATTTGGCTACGTGTAAAAAATGCTGAAGCAACGTTAACTGCATTAACAAAAGCATTAGCAATCGACTCTAACTACGCTCCTGCCTTAAAAAGTATGGCCGAGTATTATTACCAAATACGTAAATACGAAAAAGCTAAAGAAACATACATTAAGTATTTAAAAAACTCGGAAGAGAGCAACGCCAATAAAATAAGGTTTGCCCAGATATTATTTAACACCAAAGAATACGAAGAAGCATTAAAGAAAATTGAAGAAATACAAAAAACGGACAAGAATAATGTATACCTATTCCGTATGGCTGGTTATAGCTGTTATGAAGTTGCTGAAGCTAAAAAAGACACTTCTAAATATCGATTGGGAATTAGTTCAATGGAAACATTCTTTGAAAAAATAGATCCTAAAAAAATCATCTCAAGTGACTATGAATATTATGGCAAGTTACTTTCGAGAGTTGCAGGAAGAGAAAATGATGCATTACTGAATTTTGGAAAAGTACTTGGTATGGATTCATCAAAAATTGAGATATACCCTGAAATGGGTCGGATTAATAACAAGCTGAAAAAGTTTAATGAGGCTGCTGCAAATTTTGAGTATTACCTGAGTAAAAATAAGAACCCAAATACAACGGTATATTATTTAATGAGTTTAGGCAGGTCACTTTATTTCGGAAAACAATATGGAAGAGCAGATACAGCTTTTATGAAAGTAAACGATCTAAAACCTGATTATGCTGAAGCTTTCTTGTTCAGAGGGCACTCGAATGCTGCATTAGAAACCGATACAAAGGAAGGTAAGGCAAAAGAATTCTATGAAAAATATATTGCACTTGCCGAACCTGCAGCCGATAAAAATAAACCAGGCTTGCTCATCGCATATGATTATTTAGCTACATTTTATGTAAAACGTGATGACAAGAAACTAGATGATATTAATTCAGCAAAATCTTTTTATAATAAAATATTAGCGCTCGACCCTGAAAACAAAACAGCAAAAGAAAATATCAAATTGCTGACACAACAAAAAGCTGCACCTAAAAAGTAATTCGCGTCTTAAAGCGATTTTATCATTTTATCTATTTCGGTATTTAGTTCGGCTATCTGCCCTTTTAATGAAGTGAGCGTTTCGGAAATGGTATCTCTGTTTCCCAATCCTTTGCCTGCCATTTCAAGCTGAATCAATTGCTCGCGCATACTCTCCTGCCCTAGCATTTGCATAGGTGCCTTTATTTTATGAGCAGTAGATGTAAACATTGTCCAATCTTTGGTTTCATAAAACTGTTCAAGATTATCTATTTCTGGCAATGTAGATTTCTGAAACATTTCAAGCATTTGTTTGATAAAATCGGTGTCGCCTGCACCAACAGTCTCTAAATATGTTAAATCAATTTTTATCATGGGTCAAATAAAAAACCGATATTAATTCTATTTTTTTAAAAACCGAATTCAAATTATACATTTGAACAATTATATGATAGGAATCTGCAATTTATCTATTATTCCGGTTAGGAAAGAACCCGACAGCAAGAGTGAAATTGTCTCTCAGCTCTTATTTGGCGAGACTTTTGAGATGATCACATCCGAAAATGGATGGCAGAAAATTGTTACTATAAACGACCAATACTCAGGTTGGATAAGTTCAAAGCAATTTGAAATATTACAAACCTCCATTCAGCATAGTCAAACGTCAACAGTATTTCCCTTTCAGATAGCAAACTCGATTAAAGGTAACTTTATGATTACTGCCGGAAGCTCGCTTCCAAACCTAAATGGGAATAACTTTTCATTTAATAATCATCAATTTGAATTGGAGAAAAACAACGCTCAATTTGTTTTTTCTGATATTGAAAAAACAGCCATACAATATCTAAATGTCCCCTATTTATGGGGAGGTAAATCACCTTTCGGTATTGACTGTTCGGGGTTTACACAAACAATATTTGCACAATGTGGAATTCATTTAATGAGAGACGCGTATCAACAAGCTGAGCAAGGAAATACAGTATCTTTTAAATCAGAAGTAAAATGCGGAGATCTTGCTTTTTTTGATAATGATGAAGGAAAGATTATTCATGTTGGAATCATGCTAAACGCAGATAAAATTATACATGCATCTGGTAAAGTTAGGATCGACTCAATTGACGATTATGGCATCATGAATAAGGATGAAAAACAATACTCACACAAGCTTCGCATCATTAAAAGAATTTCAGAATAAAACAATTTCAACAGTTTAATAGTTCTAATAATAATTAATATAAAATATGACACTAAAAAAAGGCGATAAAGCGCCATCATTCAAACTTTTTAACACCGATAAAAAAGAAGTAAGCCTTGAAGATTTTAAAGGTAAAAACTTAATCATTCACTTCTTCCCTGCTGCATTCACAGGTGTTTGTACAGCTCAAATGTGTAGCGTAAGAGATGCAATCAGTTTATATCATAACGATAAATGTGATGTAGTTGGAATTTCGGTTGATATGCCTTTTACGTTGGGTAAATTTAAAGAAACACAAAATTTGCAATTTGATTTATTATCTGATTTTAATAAAACAACTGCAACTGCATACGATGCTATATACGAAAACTGGATTCTTGATTTAAAAGGAGTTGCAAAACGTTCGGCATTCGTTGTTGATGGTAATGGTATTATACAATATGCACAGGTAATGGAAAGTGCCGGTGATATGCCTGATTTTTCAGCTATCAACGAAACAATTGCTTCACTTGGAGTTGTTGCATCAAAGTAAAAACTAGAGTTGTAAAAAAATAAAAACTGCTTATATTCGCAGCCACATTACGGTTTCGTAGCTCAACTGAATAGAGTACCACACTACGGATGTGGGGGTTTAGGGTTTGAATCCCTACGAGACCACCAAAAGCGAGCAATAGCTCGCTTTTTTTATTTGGCAAAATGACATTGTTAAAACGTGGCACTCTTTTGTTAATAATTATACCACAACAAAAAATTAGTTTTACAGAAAATTTAAAATCACATGTCGACTAACACAATTGAAAAATTAGAATGCCTGATTATTGGAAGCGGACCTTCAGGATATACTGCTGCTATTTATGCAGCTCGTGCTGATATGAAACCTGTTGTTTACACTGGTATGCAACCGGGTGGACAATTAACCATCACTACCGAAGTTGAAAATTATCCAGGTTATCCAGATGGAATAATGGGTCCTGAAATGATGGAACTTTTTAGAAAACAAGCTGAACGCTTAGGTGCCGATGTTCGTTACGGAATGGTTACTAGTGTTGACTTTAGCGGTAAACCTCCATATAAAATTATTGTCGATGAGAATAAAGAACTATTGGCAGAAACAGTTATCGTTTCAACAGGAGCTTCGGCAAAATGGCTGGGTATTCCTTCTGAACAAAAATTAAATGGTAAAGGTGTTTCGGCATGTGCTGTGTGTGATGGATTTTTCTTTAAAGGAAAAGATGTAGCCATTATAGGTGCAGGTGATACAGCTTGCGAAGAAGCCAGCTATCTTTCGAAAATCTGTAAATCTGTTCATATGATTGTGAGACGTGATGAATTCCGCGCATCAAAAGCAATGCAAAACAGAGTGCTTACAACTCCAAATATTACTGTTCATTTCAACTCTGAAACAGATGAAATTTTAGGTGAAAATAATGTTACAGGTGTTCGTTTAAAAAACAATAAAACCGGAGAGAAAACTGAATTTGCAATACAAGGATTTTTCGTTGCAATCGGTCATCAGCCAAATACCGACATTTTTAAAAATTATTTAAAGATGGACGAAACCGGTTATTTGATAACTGAACCTGATTCGTCAAGAACAAATGTTGAAGGTGTTTTTGCTTGTGGTGATGCTCAGGATAAAGTTTACCGACAAGCGGTAACTGCAGCAGGAACAGGCTGTATGGCTGCTCTTGATGCTGAAAGATATTTATCAGCAAAGCATTCAGCTTAAGAAATCAATTGATTACATCCCGAGCAAACCGTATTTAATAATACAGTAGATTGCTCTGAAACCATCTTTCCAGCTTATTTTTTTACCTTCGGCATATGTTCGTCCGTAATACGAAATGCCTACTTCGTAAATCCTGATTCCCTTAATACGGCTTATTTTGGCGGTTACTTCGGGCTCAAAACCAAAACGTGTTTCTTCGAGTGTGATATCTTTTATGATTGATGAGCGAAATAATTTGTAGCAAGTTTCCATGTCGGTTAAATTTAAATTGGTCGACATATTTGATAAAAAAGTGAGAAAAGCATTTCCTAACGAATGCCAGAAAAACAAGATACGATGAGGGTTTCCGCCCATAAAACGCGAACCATAAACAACATCAGCAAAACCATCAATCATTGGTTTGAGTAAAATATTAAATTCATTCGGATCGTATTCCAAATCAGCATCCTGAACAATTACAAAATCTCCCGAAGCTTCTTTTATACCGGTATGAATTGCTGCACCCTTGCCTTTATTAACCGAGTGTTCAACATATTTTATGTAAGAAATACTTTCGGCACATTTTAAAACAGCCTGCTTGGTATCATCATTTGAACAATCATTTACTACAATAATTTCTTTTTCAATTCCGGCTATTAACATAACGGCATCAACCTTTTGCAAAATTTGATGTATCGTTCTTTCTTCGTTGTATGCCGGAATAATAATGGAAAGTTTTTGTGCCATACAAATGCAATAATAATAAAAATTAAGGCTTTTGTGGCTCGGCCATTATCACCTCTTCTTTTTCGACAACTACCGAACCGGGCTCGGCACCTTTTGGCTTGTAAACATTTTTACGTTGGGTATAAACAACAGGAACATATTTACTGCCTTTGGCTTTTGAATAAAAAGCTGCAATTGAAGCTGCAAATGAAATAAGTGCTTTACTGTAAATTTTACCCGATTGAAATTTTATTACAACATGCGAACCACTCACTCCTTTTGCATGCAGCCACAAATCATTTTTTGACGAATGTTTCATTGTCAGCAAATCGTTGTTGGCTGCGCTTTTACCAGCCAATACTAAAAATCCTTCGAATTCAAATTCATAGAATAATTTAGGTTTCGACTCAATAGCCAAATCGTTTTGCTTAGTATATTTCTTCAATTCGTATTTAACTGTGATATTATTAATATCGGTTATGGCTTTCTCGAGTTCCAAAATTCGATTTTCTGTTTCGGATATTCTGTTAGCGATAAGTTCTAATTCGGCTTTCTGATTTTTTGATTTGCGATAATAATGTTCAGCATTTTGCTGTGCGTTCAAATCTTTTTTCAGTTTTACAATCAGCTTATTATTTCTGTAAAAATCAAATAATTCAACAGTTTCTTCCTTAGGTTTTATGAGATGCAAATTGGCCATAATTAAATGTCCTATTTCTTCATTTGGAACAGCATTTTGTATTTGCAGTAAAGCTTTTTTAGTCTTATTTAGCAGCTGTTTCAAGCGTTTTAAATCAGCATTGTGCTTTTGTAAAAGGGCATCTCTTTCCGAATCGAAATTGTTTTGTGAGAGTTCACTTTTTGATAATTTACTCATCGTTTCAAAAACATCAACTGCATTTGCAATTCCTGATTTATCATCAGCAACTATTGCCTCTTTTCCGTTTTCAAAATCGGATAATTTTAGTAGCGAATCGTTTTTAATATTTGTACGAAAATGTGTAACCAAAGCATCATTTTTAAACAACAACACATTGCTTAATCCATCGTATAATTTAAAAACCAATTGATAATGATTAGAGAAATTAATTTGAAACGAACGATTATTTTGATGTTGGCAAACTGAAATGACCTCTAATGCATTGAGCTCTGAAAACCTTACCTGATGCGGAACAGGCTTACTTTGCAAAACATTATCAAAAAATAAAAAACAACTTCTTGCCTGCCAAATTAATTTGATGCTAAAAAAATCATCATTCTTTTTAAACACAAACCAAAGTTCATCTTTACCCGATGAATATGATTCGGCAAATTGAAATCCACTCAGTTTATTTTGTAGAGATTGCGTAAGAGTTGAAACAATGGGAACGGTAAATTTCATCTTGGTAAGATTGGTTTACAGTTCGATTTGTAAACCATCATAGGCAAGACGAATATGCGAAGGCAATTCATTTTCGACATCAATTTGTTTACCCAACTGATGACTGATATGCGTAAAATATGCTTGTTTGGGTTTTATTTCATTTACAAGTTGAATGGCTTCGGCAAGCGAAAAATGTGAAATATGTTTTTCTTTTCTCAATGCGTTTAACACCAATACTTCGCAGCCTTTTATCTTTTCCTTTTCTGTTTCCGAAATAAAATTTGCATCGGTTATATACACAAATTTATCAAACCTAAAACCAAGAACAGGCAATTTATAATGCATCACTTCAATCGGTTTTATTTCGAAATCGCCAACTGCAAAATTTCTATTTTTATCAATTAAATGAATATCAATTTCGGGAATTCCCGGATATTTAAACTCATCAAAAATGTAGTAAAATTCACGCTTCATCTGCTCCACCACTTGCTCGGTGCAATACACATCAACAGCTTTTTGCATCACAAAATTAAATCCTCGTATGTCGTCCATTCCTGCAATGTGGTCTTTGTGCGAATGAGTAAAAATCAATGCATCGAGTTGACGAATACCAGTGCGAAGCATTTGCTGACGAAAATCCGGCCCCGAATCAATCACTAAATTTAACCCATTTACCTGCACAAGAATTGACGAGCGCAAACGCTTATCACGCTCATCTGTTGAAGAGCACACATCGCAATTGCAAGCCAAAAGTGGAACACCCTGTGAAGTTCCGGTACCGAGAAATGTTATTTTCACTTTGCTAAAATACTCATTCTTAAAAATAATCCATCAAAAAAAGGAAATGTAACAATGATGAAATAACTTTGAGTGATGAAAATGAAAAACATATTTTTTGCATTAGCTATGATTGCCACATTTACGGCATTTGCACAAAACGGTAAAATAGCCATTTTATCGCCTTCCGATTTTAACCAAAAAATTAAAACCGAAAAGGGTATTATACTTGATGTGCGCACACCGGGCGAGTTTAAAAAAGGACATTTAAAAGGAGCACGATTGCTCGATATTTTTAGTGATGCATTTGAAACCGAAATAAACAAAATGGATAAAAACACAACCTACTATGTGTATTGCCAAAGTGGCGGCCGCAGTGGCGAAGCAACCGAACTCATGCACAAAAAAGGTTTTAAAGTAGTGTATGATTTAGATGGTGGTTTTGGCAGATGGAAATCGCAAAACCTTCCGTTTGAGCAATAATTTAATTTTGAATCAGCAACTTTATTCGCTCTGTTTTATCTTCATTTTTTAACTCAATAAAATATATTCCACTCCTCATATTTTCATTGAAATGAATAATTGAATTTCCGTTGGAGGTGTTGTGTAAGTCAATATTTACAATCCTTCCCAAGTTATCAAAGCATTTTATTTCGTTTACACTACCATTCACAATTACATCACTCCCACTTTGTAAAGGATTTGGAAAAATGGTTGAGTGTCTTTCATTTTTCAATTCATCAACTGCTGTATTGATGGCTCCGTTAAA
>CANKGI010000066.1 GCA_947481365.1 Bacteroidota bacterium
ATCGAATTTAACATTGCAAACATGACTGGAACTGGTTACGGACGCGCGTTGCTTCCTTTCCCTCAAGAATGTATTCGTTCTGAAATTTTGTGTCATGCATTTGGTGCACATGCCATTTTTCCAAACACAAGAACTGTACTAGATATTGGCGGACAAGATACAAAAGCAATTCAAGTTGATAAATACGGATTGGTTACAAGTTTCCAAATGAACGACAGATGTGCTGCAGGTTGTGGAAGATATTTGGGTTACATCGCAGATGAAATGAGCATCTCGTTAAACGAGCTCGGACCAATGGCAATGAAAGCCGAAAAGGAAGTAGTTATCTGTTCAACATGTACCGTTTTTGCAGGAGCTGAATTGCGTGAATTAACAAATCTTGGAGAAAAACGTGAAGACATTTTAGGTGGATTACACAAAGCAATCATCATGCGTGCCATGTCGCTTATCGCTCGTTCGGGTGGTGTATTCAACGAATTTACTTTTACAGGTGGCGTTGCAAGAAATCAAGCTGTAATAAAATATTTAGCACAACTTGTTAAAGAAAATTATGGCAACAATATCACCATCAACATTCACACCGATTCTATTTTTATGGGAGCACTTGGTGGAGCAATGTTCGCTCGTAGAAATATAAATGTGGATTTACCTTCAGGCAAAACAGGTTTACCACCGGTAAAAAAATCAAAAGAAGTAGCATAATTAAAATCTAACAATATGGAAAATTCATTTTATACAATGGGGATTGATGTAGGTTCTAACTTTATCAAGTTGGTGCTTGTAGATTATTCTGACGATCCTAAAATCATCGATAAACAAACCGAAAAAATTCGTAAACGCAATCCTACAAATGTTGCTGATGAAATGATTCAAAACATGCTTACAAAACATGATTTGAAATACGATGACATCGCTTACCTCGCTTCAACCGGTGAAGGTGATTTGGTGAAACGTAAACGTGGACATTTTTATGGAATGACAACGCATGCAAAAGGTGCAAACTTTTTCTTTCATGATGCAGTAACTGTTGTTGATATGGGCGCACTCTATGTTCGTGCTGTAAAAATTTCGACTGATGCACGTGTTGAAGATTACAAAATGACCGGTCAATGTGCATCAGGTTCAGGTCAGTTTGTTGAAAATATTTCACGCTACCTTGGATTATCAATTGAAGAAGTTGGAGAAGTTTCGTTGCAAGCAAACGAAGCTGAAATTTCATCTGGAATTTGTGCAGTGCTTGCCGAAACAGATGTAATCAATATGGTTTCGCGTGGTATTACAACGCCAAATATTATCAAAGGAATTCATCTTTCTATCGCAAACCGAATCATCAAATTGTTGAGTTCACTCAAAGCCGAATCGCCAATTGTGATTACCGGAGGAATGTCGCTTAACGTTGGAATGATTCAGGCAATTGAAGAACAACTTGCCGAGACAGGAAAGAAATATATTATCAAAACACACCCTGATGCAATTTATGCAGGAGCACTAGGTGCAGCACTTTGGGGCGGTTATCGTCATATCAGGTTAAAAGAAAAACAAGCTGTATTGGCATAACATTAATCGAAATATATTTTATGAATGGTGCAGTAAACATGAATGATCCGAAAATTTCGGCAAAAGAATTGGATTCGTTATTCAAGCCAAAATCTATTGCTATAATTGGAGCATCATCAAAAGATTTATCGATAGGAAATGTGATTATCAAAAATTTGGTTCATTATGGTTACACCGGAAAAATTTATCCGATAAATCCTAAAGAACCTGAGATAAGAGGCATCAAAGCCTATCCAACAATTTTTGATGTGGAAGGTGAAATTGATTTAGCTCACGTAATTATTCCTTCAAAATTTGTTCCTCAGATAATTGAAGATTGCGGCAAAAAAGGAATCAAATCTGTTATCATTAATTCGGCTGGATTTAGTGAAAATGGTGATGAAGGAATTGCTTTGCAAAAAGCATTTTTAGATACTGCAAAAAAATATGGCGTAAGGGTTTTTGGACCAAATTGCCAGGGCATCATCAATACCGATCCTCAATACAAAGCTTACTGCGATTTTACTTTTACGTTTCCTGAACCCGGTGCAGTTTCAATTGTTGCGCTTAGTGGTGGAGTTGGTGCATTCATCATGCAAAGTTTATTCGACCTAGAAATCGGAATGCGTTATTATGCATCGAACGGAAACGCCTGTGATATTTCAATTTCAGATGTACTGAATTATTACGGAGAAGACGAAGGAACGAAAGCCATTATTTTATACACCGAAGGATTATCAAATCCATTGGAGTTTATGGAAGTGGTAAAACGTGTTGCAAAGAAAAAACCAATTCTTTGTATGAAATCGGGAAGAACTGAAGAAGGCTCGAAAGCTGCAGCATCACATACTGGTTCGCTTGCAGGAGTTGATATTTCTACTGAACTTATTTTCGAGAAAACTGGATTGCTTTCGTTCACTAACGAAGAAGAAATGTGTCAGGCATCGATGGCATTTTCTACACAACCTATTCCTAAAGGAAATCGTGTTGGTATCATCACAAACACCGGTGGTCCGGCAGTAATTGCTACTGATGAATTGGTTAGTGCAGGCATGCAAATTCCAGCATTATCCGAACGCGCAATTAATATTTTAAAACAAACACAATTACCCGAAGCAACAATTGGCAATCCGATTGATGTTGTTGCTACCGGTGGTGGAAGCCATTTTCGCAGTGCATTGGATGTGCTGATGGATGAAGAAACAATTGATTCGGTATTCATCAATTTTGTTACCGCACCATTTACCGACACTGATGAAGTTGCACGAAATATTGTTGAAGTAAATGCTAAACGGATAAAACCAATTGTTTGCAATTTTATGACAAACATGAGTTTGGAAAGATTTCAGGTTACTGCTAAAATTTTAAAAGATGGAGGCGTTCCGTGTTATAGTTTTCCAACAACAGCAGCAAAAGCTTTAGGTGCATTGTATCGCTATCATAAAGTTCAAAACAGAAATATCGGAGAACCGAAAACATTTAGTGTTGATAAATCAAAAGCTGATTCCATTATTTCTACAAACAAAAATATTGATACATTTTTAAGTTCAGATAAAGTTTACGAATTGCTTTCGGCATATGGAATTCCGGTTGCTGATTGGCGTTTGGTAAATTCAGTTGACGATGCAATTAAAGCTGCAAAAGAAATTGGATTTCCTGTAGTATTAAAAGCCGATGCGGCATCACTAGTTCATAAAAGTGATATGGGCGGAGTGGCAATCAACTTGAAAAATGAAGATGATGTAAAACGTGTTGCAACTGAAATGAAAAATAAATTCAACGCTTCTGATCTGAAATTTTTTATTCAAAAATTTATGCCGGGTGGAAGAGAATTAATTGGTGGAGTAAGTGCAAAAAAAGACCTCGGACATTTAATCATGTTTGGTATAGGAGGAATATATGTTGAAGTGTTGAAAGATGTTGTTTTCAAACTTTCGCCAGTTACCCAAGTGGAAGCAAACGAAATGTTATCATCCATTAAAGCAACCAAATTACTTGATGGCGTAAGAGGTGAAAAGGGAATTAATAAAAAAAGTGTAACAGAAATAATACAACGCATTTCGCAACTCGTAACCGATTATCCTCAAATTCAGGAAATGGATTTGAATCCGATAATGGCCTTCGAAGACAAAGCGTTTGTTGTTGATGCGAGAATTAAAATTTAAGAGTTACGATTTAAGAGTTACGATTTCGATTCTAAAAATCTAAATCAAAAATCTTAAATCTTAAATAAAAAAATATGAGTTATAAAATACAAACAGCAAGATTTTTAAAGGAAATAATGGGAAATTATTTTCTTGGAATGAAAGACACCGAAAAAAAATATGCTTGGTGTACAAGTGTTGGACCAGCAGAATTGTTGCGTTCATTTGGTTTCGAAGTTCATTTTCCTGAAAATCATGGAGCATTACTTGGTGCCTCACGTACAGCTGGTGACTTTATTCCTGAATCGGCAAAATTGGGCTATTCAAACGATATCTGTTCATATTTAACAGCCGATATCGGTTCGTATTTAAAAAAGCAAACGCCATTGCAAGAGCATTACGGATTAAATGGTCCACCTAAACCTTCTATTATTGTTTACAATACAAATCAATGCCGCGAAGTGCAAGATTGGTTTATGTATTTTGGAAAAGAATTAGGTGTACCGGTTGTTGGTATCAATCCTCCTCGTCATGTTGATGAAGTTACCAAAGAAGAAATAGCAGATGTTGCTGCACAATTCAAAGCATTGATTCCTATTTGTGAGCAAGTGTCGGGTAAGAAATTTGATATAGATCGTTTTCGTGAAACGTTAAAATTAAGCAAAGAGGCAACTGATTTGTGGAAAGAAGTTTTGTGGACAGCTAGAATCACTCCTGCTCCGATTAGTTTTTTTGATGCCACCATACACATGGGGCCAATTGTTGTTTTACGAGGAACTCAAATAGCAAAAGATTATTACACAAGACTACTTGATGAGTTGGAAGACAACATCACCAGAAAAATAGGTTTTCTTGAAGAAGAAAAATGTAGGATTTACTGGGATGGAATGCCTATTTGGGGCAAACTGCGCACCATGTCGGATTTGTTTATTCAAAACAATGCAGCAGTGGTTGCTTCAACATATTGCAATAGCTGGGTATTTGATGCTTTCGATGAAAGACATCCTTTCGAATCATCAGCACAAGCTTATACCGAAATTTTTATCAATAGAAGTGAAACAGCAAAAGAAAAAATACTTGCACAACTTGTTGAAGATTTTAGAATTGATGGAATGATTTTTCACGATGCTAAAACATGTGCTAATAATTCAAACAATCGTTTTGGTATGCCACAACGAATTACCGAAAAATTAGGAATTCCAACATTAACAATTGAAGGCGATTTATGCGATTTGCGTTTTTATTCGGAAGGACAAAGCACAACTAAAATTGAAACATTTCTGGAACAAATTGAAAGTGTTAAAATGATGAGCTAACTTATCCTAACCTAAACTAAACTAAATCAACATGACAGATAAAGTATCATTTGATAACAGAGTATTTAAGCTTTCAAACGGTGAAGAAATCAATCCACTTGAGCTCGAAAAACAAATTACTGATGTTTGTCATTACGTAAAATATGCAATTGTGGGTGGCGAAAATGAAAACAAACCTGTAGCCTTAATTTTTCCAAACAAAAAATTCTTCACCAATCCTGAGTATGAAATTCTTCCCGAAGAAGGCTGTTTTTGCCCACGAAATCTTAGTGAACTTGGCAAATGTTTACATGGCTGTTTAAAAGTTGTCAATTTTCAAATAGACAATGACCACAAAAAATTAAAATCTGCAACCATCATCAATAAAGATTTTGAAGATGGAAAATCAGAAAATCAAATCGAAAAATACCGTTCAATTCTTCATAACAAATTTGGAAAAAGTGTTCCGGATGACGAAGAAATTTATGTGATTAATCTCGAGAAAAAATAAGAAATATATACAATCAGAATTTGTTACAATGAAAAGTCAAACCAAGAAAAAAACTACTAAATCTACTCCGGCAAAAGTCGGTGTTATTGGTATGGGACCTGTAGGAATGATACTTGCAGTTAAACTGAAAGAAGCAGGATGTGAGGTTGCCATTTGCGATAAAGACGATTTTAAATTGAAAAAAATTCGTGAAGACGGAATTGTACTTGAGCACATGTTTCAATCAACAACAACATTTGAAAATGTTTTTGATTCGGTTACCGATATGCGTCATCTCGACTTAGATTATTTGGTATTCTCTTTAAAATCATATCAAACAATAGGAGCTGTAAAAGAAGCTGAAATGCTTAACTCCGATAAAATAACTTTTATCTCAGCACAAAACGGAATTGATACCGAAACATTATTATCATCAACATTTGGCGAAACAAAAACACTGCGCATGATTATAAATTATGCAGGTAATATGGCATCTCCAAATACAGTGAGGGTATCCTTTTTTACTCCGCCAAATTATATTGGCTCTATAGATGATAATCGTACAAAAGAATCTCAACGTTTTGCTGATATTTTAAATGAAATAGACTTTTTTACCGAAAGCATCGAATCGTTTGAACTATCGAAAAGAATTTGGGAAAAAACTATTTTGAATGCTTCTCTTAGTGCACTGTGCGGGGTTGGTAGACTAACTATGGCCGAAGCAATGTCGGATGACGACACGGTAGAACTTATCGAACAAATAATAAACGAAGGAATTGAGGTTGCCGAAAAAGAAAAGATTCGCTTTCCTGATGACTTTGTTAGAAAATGTATGCAATACCTGAAAAAAGGTGGCGACCACTTTCCTTCTCTTGCAGTAGATATTATCAATAATCGTCAAACCGAAATAGATTATTTCAATGGTAAAATAGTTGAATACGGAAAAAAACATTACGTAAAAACTTCTCTCAACCTTGCGTTTACAAACATGGTAAAAGCCATGACGAATAAACACATCATGAATCGAATTCCTGGTGTTGAGGGTGAAATGAACAAAAAAATTATTGCCAAAGGTTTGGTCGAAAAAAATCGTTCGATTATTTATTACCGCGAGCATAATTGTTTTCTCGGAATTGATTTAGGCTCGGCTTTTACAAAATTTACCATTATTGACGAATTAGGAAATCCTATTTTTAGGTATGTTTTGCAAACAATGAATAAAGACAGGCATGCCATGAAACATGTGCTGCAATCCATCAACTCGGCTTTTAATATCAAATATAGTTGTGCAACAGGTTATGGAAGGAAACACTTTACAGAAACAGACATTATTAAAACAGAAATAAATTGTGCTGCTGCAGGGGTTGCCGAGTATTTCCCTGGTGCAAAAAACATTATCGATATTGGAGGTGAAGACATAAAAGTAATTCAATCTGATACCGAAAATCATGTTGCAAATTTTTACATGAATGATAAATGTGCTGCCGGAACTGGTTCATTTCTTGCCGAAATTTCTGAACGTGCAGAAATAAATATTTCAGATATGAGTAGTCTTGCTGCGCATTCTGAATACGACAAAGAACTAAATAGTTTTTGTACTGTATTTGCCAAAACAGAAATTATGAATTGGGTTTTTGATGGCATGAAAAAACAAGATATAGCTCGCGGAATTTATATTTCAATAGCCAACAAAGTTGCCAAAATGAGAATGCATGCTGGAGTTCCTACCTATATGATAGGTGGAGTAATTGAACATCATCCATATCTCGGAAATATACTGAGCGATAAATTTAAAATCGATATCAAAACAATTGATCAACCGCAACATGTTGTTTCGTTTGGTGCAGCTGTAATTGCTAAACAAAATTGGGATATCAATCAATTGAAACAAGTGCCCGAGGATGCATCAGTAAATGGTTAAATAAAATAATTGCACAAATAAATGACAGCAGAAAAAATATTTCAATGGCAAATGACTGAGTTGAATAAACCTTTTCAACTTGCCCAAATTGATTCTCCCGAATTAAACGAAGGAGATGTTTTAGTAAAAATAGCAGGATGCGGAGTGTGTCATACCGATATTAGTTTTTGGCATCATGGAGTGCAAACAAAGCATGCATTGCCATTAACACTCGGACATGAAATCAGTGGAACTGTTGTTGCCGGTGATAAAAACTGGATTGGTAAAAATGTTATCATTCCTGCAGTTCTTCCGTGTGGTGAGTGTGATTTATGTAAAAATGATCGCAGCAATATTTGCCGCAATCAATTGATGCCAGGAAATGATTTTCATGGTGGATTTGCATCGCACATAAAAGTTCCTTCAAAATTTTTATGCCCTGTTCCCGATAAAGTTTTAGAAAATTATTCGCTTGCAGAATTATCAGTGATTGCTGATGCCATTTCAACTCCTTATCAAGTTGTAAAAAAATCGGAGCTAGTTGCTGGCGATTTTGCAATAGTAATTGGAGTTGGCGGTGTTGGAATTTATGGTGCGCAAATAGCAAAAATATTTGGTGCAAAAGTATTGGCACTTGATTTAAGTGATGAGAAATTAGCTATAGCAAAACAAA
This sequence comes from Bacteroidota bacterium, assembly GCA_947481365.1. Classification (GTDB taxonomy): domain Bacteria; phylum Bacteroidota; class Bacteroidia; order UKL13-3; family UKL13-3; genus CAIUEQ01. Next base: position 8,039 of record CANKGI010000066.1, read on the forward strand.
ATGGAATCGATGCTACACTAAATATAAAAGGACTGGATTCAAAAACTATCAAAGAAAAAGTTAAAGAGATTGCAAAGGAATTAAAAGCACCGAAAGTTGGTTGGAAAATTTTTGAAATTTCAGGAACAAAACCTGGGCAAGATTTAGCATTCAACTTAATAACTTTTGCTTCTACTCTTTCAATCGTTGGTTTCACAATGGATAAATTGGAAGTACGTTTAAGTAACCTCATGGCTTTTGATGCTAAGCTTATCGGAACATGGGGATGCAAGCCTGAATTGTATCCAGAAGTTGTTGAACTTGTTGCCAATGGAAAATTAAAAATCGACCAATTTGTTCAAACATTTCCGATGTCACAAATCAATGAAGTGTTTGCAAACACACTCGAACATAAATATACTAAACGTTCGGTACTGGTTCCCGATTTTAAATAATATGAATTTACAGACTGATTATTGGAGTTGGAATAATATGGATTAAAACTTTTAAACCTAAACATTCATGAGATATAATCTCGGTATAGATATTGGCGGAACATTCACAGATTTAATATGTGTTTCATCTGAAGGGAAAACAATTGTTCACAAAACACTTTCCACTCCGCAGGATTCATCCGTGGGTTTTATTAATGGAATTAGTGAAGTTGCCGAAATGGCTGGAGAAAAATTTGATAAATTTATTTCTTCCATCGACACCATCGTTCATGGTACAACAGTTGCCACCAATGCTTTACTTACTTTAAAAGGAGCAAAAACTGCACTCATTACTACAAAAGGTTTTCGTGACGCTTTGGAAATGCGCAGGGGTATTCGCGAAGAACAATACAACAATCATTATAAAAATGTAACACCACTTGCACCACGATATTTGCGATTTACCATTGATGAGCGAATTGATTCGGAAGGAAAAGTGGTGAAGAAATTTGATGAGAAAGATTTGCTTCCAATCATCAAAAAAATAAAAGCAGAAAAAGTAGAGAGCATTGCTATTTGTTTCATGAATTCTTATAAAAATAATATTCATGAAAGAAAAGCATTAGCATTTTTGAAGAAGCATCTTTCTCCTACGCCTTCGGGGAAGGTCGGGCTAGGGCCTGTTTTTATTACTGCCTCATTTGAAGTTCTTCCTTCCATTCGTTTTTATGAAAGAGTAAGTACAACTGCAGTAAGTGCATTTGTTGGGCCCATCGTTGCAAATTATTTTGATAACCTCATTAAAAAATTAGAAAATATAAATTATAAAGGTTCGCTGCTCATCATGCAATCAAATGGTGGTGTAGTAACACCTGATGTAGTGAAGAAAACACCTGCAGTTACAGTATTATCAGGACCTGCAGCAGCACCAACTGCCGGAGCATTTTATTCGGAATTACTCGGATATAAAAATTGCATTACGGTGGATATGGGCGGAACTAGTTTTGATGCGGCCATCGTTATCGATAATCAATGCGTAACAAGTACCGAAGGAAATATTAATCGTTATCGTATAGCTTTACCTTCTTTGGATATTATTACAATTGGTGCAGGTGGAGGAAGTATCGGTTGGATAAATGAAGGTGGCCTTTTGCAAATGGGACCACAAAGTGCAGGAGCTATGCCTGGCCCGGTTTGTTATGATCGTGGTGGAAATATTCCTGCATGTACCGATGCCGATTTAATTCTCGGTTATCTTAATCCTGATTTTTTTGCAGGAGGAAAATTAAAATTAAATAAACCCAAAGCTGAAAAAGCTATTCAAACAGAACTTGCTAAAAAAGTTGGTTTATCTGTTCTTGAAACTGCTGCAGGAATGTTCCGAATTATCAATAGTAATATGGCTCAAGGTGTTCGTCAAATATCTGTTGAACGTGGTTACGACCCAAGAGAATTTTTATTTATTGTAGCGGGTGGTGCGGGATCTATTCACTCTTCCGAAATTTGTAAAGAACTCGAAATTCCAATGTTTTTGGTTCCGAATGTTTCATCCATTTTTTGTGCAGCAGGAATGTTGCTTGGCGATTTAAAACATGATTATATCCGTTCCTATTTTTCTTCATTCAATCATCTCGACAAGAATAAATTTATTTCGCTTTTTAATGAAATGAAAGATGAAGGAACAAAAACTTTATTGGAAGAAGGTGTTTCTAAAAATAAAATTGAAGTAACGCCAATCCTTGATATGCGCTATGTTGGACAATATCACGAAGTGCAATTACAATGTGATTGGAATGATGTGGTGAACTTTAAAACCGAAAATATTTTCAATGCATTTCACAGCGAACATAACCGACAGTTTGGTTATTCATTAAAAGATGAAGGAACAGAAATGGAATTAATAAATGTTCGTTTGCGCGTCATTGGCAAAAATGAAAAACCTAAATTCCTTTCTGAAAACACAAATAGAGATTCGCTGAAATCAGCCCTAAAAGAGCAACGCAGCGTATATATTCCTGAAACAGGTAAAATGGAAATGGTTCCTATTTATGATGGTGACAAAAATATTTTCGGAGCAAAAATTACCGGACCATGTGTGATTGAAAAAATTACCACATCTGTTTTCGTGAGTAAAAATTATGATTGTGTGGTTGATGATTTCGGTTCATTTATAGTATATGAAAGAGAAAAATTTCCGGAAGGATTTTCAATAAATAAAAAAGAAAATGTCACTCAGTTGTCAAGGTAAAAACAATGAATGACAATGAATGACAATGAATGACAGCGAAGCAAATGAAGCAAAGCGAATAACAGCGAAGCAAATAACAGCGAAGCGAATGACAACTGAATGACTAATCTAAAGGATAAAAAAGTAAAATGAATATAGACAAAATTCTTGTAAGCATTTTCCAACGCGCTTTCAAATCCATTACTGATGAGATGAGCATTTCGTTGACAAAAACAACGCGCTCACCTATACTATGCGAAGCAAAAGATTTTGTTACAGGATTGTATGATGCAAAAGGACAAATGTTGGAGCAAACAGAAAATCTTCCTATTCTATCATTTTCTCTCGGTCCGGTTTGTAAGGTAATTCTCGAACAATACGGAAATGATATTCACGAAGGCGATGTAATCATTCACAACGATGTATTCTCAATGGGAAACCAAAACAACGATGTGGCAATTTTCAAACCCATCTTTCATAAAAAAATATTAGTAGGTTGGTCGGCAGCAAAAGGTCATCAAGCTGATATTGGTGGTGCAGTTCAAGGTGGATACAATCCAAATGCAACAGAAGTTTGGCAAGAAGCTATACGAATTCCTGCAGTTAAATTATTTGAAAAAGGAAATCTACGTAAAGATGTTTGGAATTTAATTTTCGCGAATATTCGTTTGCAAATGGTGCAGGAAGATATCAAAGCACAAATAGGAGCTTGTACTCTTGGCGAACGAAGATTGAGTGCATTTGTTGAAAAATACGGATTAGAGATTTTTGAAACTCATAAACAAGCATTGTTTGATTCGACAGAAAAAATGATGCGTGCCGAAATAAAAAATATTCCGAATGGTGTGTACGAAGGGAAAAGTATGGTGTATTATGATGGTAAACACATAGGAAGCAAGTTTGAAATAAAATCAAAAATTACGGTAAAAAACGAAGACATTGTTTTTGATTTTTCAAAATCATCAGCACAAACAAAAGGTTTTGTGAACGGAACATATACATCAAGTTGTTCGGCAATCACACTCACATTTTTACAAATGGTGAATCCAAACATTCCTCACAACGAAGGAATGATAAAGCCTTTAAAATATATTGTACCGGAAGGAACAATTTTAAATGCATCCTATCCTGCTGCTACAACTTTCGGAAATCATTTATGTCCGCAAATTGCCGATTCTATATTCAAAGCACTTGGTCCTGCTGTTCCCGAAAGAATTACTGCAGGTTGGAATCATTTGTTGTGTTCCCTCTTCACAGGAAATCATCCACGCACAGGTAAAAAATATGTCGACATCTGTTTTCTTGGATTGAAAGGTGGCAGTGGAGCAATGAAGGGTGATGATGGATATGATCATATCGGAATGATTGATGCATCGGGTGGTGTGCTCGACCAGGATTATGAAATGTATGAGCAGCAAACGCCTCATATGATTTTACAGCACGAATATTTATGCGACTCGGGTGGAGCAGGCGAATGGCGTGGAGGATTGGGAACTGAAACAAAAATATTACTCAAAGGTGGCGATACCACAATGGTTGTTTTTGGTGATGGTGATGTAGAAACAAATTATGGATTGTTTGGTGGCAAAGGATCTGTGCTGAATAAAATTGAATTGAAATACCCATCAGGAAAAAAATTGGTACCGATGAGTAAAGACATGATTCATGGAATTCCGGATAATACTGTTTATTATCAAGTAGCAAGCGGTGGTGGTGGTTTTGGAAATCCTAAAAAACGTGATAAAGGAAAAGTGAAACAAGATGTGAAGAATGAAGTGGTAAGTAAAAAAAGTGCAAAGGAAAAATATGGATTAAAAAATTAGGAATTCAATAGTCACTCTTTGTCATTCAATAGTATTTACAAAGAATGACAGCGAGCGAATGACAACTGAATGACAGCGAAGCAAATGACAACTGAATGACAGCGAAGCGAATGACAATTGAATGACAGCGAAGCGAATGACAACTGAATGACAGCGAGCGAATGACAATTGAATGACAGCGAAGCAAATGACAACTGAATGACAGCGAGCGAATGACAATTGAATGACAGCGAAGCAAATAACAACTGAATGACAGCGAGCGAATGACAATTGAATTACAGCGAAGCAAATGACAACTGAATGACAGCAAAGCAAATGTCAATTGAATTACAGCGAAGCAAATGACAACTGAATAACAAAAAAAAACATGAATCACGAAATAATATTACCAGAGGGTTGGCCTTTACCAAAAGGATATTCAAATGGAATCCTATCAGCAAAAGGACGAACACTTTTTTTAGGCGGACAAGTTGGTTGGACTCCAGAAGAAAAATTTGCCAGCGATAAATTAGTTCCACAATTTGAACAAGCACTAAAAAATATAGTTGCCATTGTAAAAAAAGCCGGAGGTGCGCCAACAGATATTTGTAAGATGACTTGCTTCTGCAAAGACCGTGATCAATATCTTGCAACAAGAAAAGAACTAGGAAAAATATGGAAAGAAATTATGGGAAATCACTACCCATGCATGAGCATGATTTTCGTTGTGGATTTGCTCGATCATCCTGCAGTAATTGAAATTGAAGCTACCGCAGTTATTCCTGATTATGTTACAGAATAACTACCGAATGAACAATAAATGACAAACGAATGACCACTGAATGACAACTGAATGACCACTGAATGACAACCGAATGACAACAGAATGACAACTGAATAACAATTGAATGACCACCGAATGACAACCGAATGACAACTGAATGACAACTGAATAACAATTGAATGACAACAGAATGACAACCGAATTAACCGACATACAGAAAACGATTCAACAAACCTTCCGCGATTTTGCAGAGAAGAAAGTAAAACCTGCTGCTGCAAAAATTGATGAAGAGAAAAAGTTTCCACTTGATTTATTTAAACAAGTTGGCGACTTAGGTTTTTATGGAATGCGTTATCCTGAA
>CANKGI010000067.1 GCA_947481365.1 Bacteroidota bacterium
AAATTAATCTTTCTTCGAATTTAAAATATCCCCAATTACAAATTCAGCTTCATTCAAAATCAAATCTCTTCCATCAGGGTTTTCTTTTGCTGCATCTATTGGCTTGATAATTTCTCCATCCTCATCCAATATATCAACAGCAGCTTTTTTATCTGATGAATCTTTTACCTGTTTGATATCTTTTGTACCATACAATTTCTTTCTTGCTTCTTCGCGTTGCTTTTTCAGGTTATTACCCTCATCTGTTTTAGCTTTATATGCCTTTTCGTTTATGGTAATGTAATTTTCGGCATCATTCTTTTTCATCAACGCAATATCTTCTAGCAAATATTTATACTCGGGATTTGTTGCAATTCGTTTGTTATGTTTATCAAGCAATACACTTATTTGTTTGTCTTGCTTTCCTATCAAAATAAAATCTTTATTCTGTTGAATTATTTTCGGATTTTCAGCATCTTGTTTAGTATCAACAATTTTTATTTGCTTGGCTGGTTCAATCTGATCCCAAGGTAAAGCAAACTCGCTCGCATCTTCTCCAAATTTCGAATCATCATACAAACCAGGGAAAAGAATATCTGGTGTTACACCTTTGTGTTGTGTACTATTACCGGTAATACGATAAAATTTAGCAAGTGTAATTTTTACCTGTCCAAGGGTTTTATGATTAAACTGTATCATGTTATTTAAATCGATAACATTTTGAACGGTACCTTTTCCATAAGTTCTTTCTCCAATAATAATTCCACGGTTATAATCTTGAATAGCTCCAGAAAATATTTCGGAAGCAGAAGCACTCATTCTATTTACCAAAACAGCTAAAGGACCATCGTAATATACTTTTTCATCGTTATCCATTTCACTTTTCACTTTTCCATAAACATCTTTAACCTGAACAACAGGGCCAGTTTTAATAAACAAACCGGTTAATTCAACAGCCTCTTGCAACGAGCCTCCACCATTGTTACGTAAATCGATTACAATACCATTTACATTTTGCTTTTTCAAATCGTCAATCAATCGTTTTACATCACGTGTTGTACTGGTGTAATTTTTATCGCCACGCTGAGCAGCAGCAAAATCAATGTAAAAAGTAGGAATATACACTACACCAATTTTTAGTTTTTTGTTATTTACGGTTACTTCTTTAACACTGCTTTTACAAGCTTGTTCTTCGAGTTTTATTTTATCTCTGATGAGTTTAATCACTTTTGTTTTAGTAGGATCGGAAGCTGGAATAATTTCTAAACGAACTACCGTACCTTTTTTACCACGAATAAGAGAAACAACATCATCAATACGCCAATCTACAACACTCACGATTTCGCTGTCGTTTCCTTGTCCTACACCAATAATTTTATCGTTTGCAAATAGTTTTTTACTACTATCTGCTGGGCCACCTTTTATAATTTGAATCACTTTTGTATTTACACCATCGGTTTGAAGTTGAGCGCCAATTCCTTCGAGTGAAAGACTCATGCTATTGTTAAAATCTTCGGCAACACGAGGCGAAAAATAATTGGTATGTGGATCAGCAAGTTCAGTTAGGCTGTTCATAAACATCCCAAAAACATCTTCACTTTTGGTTTTCGAAATTTGCTTTTCAAGGTTGGTGTATCTTTTTCTTATTGTTTCCGAATAAGATTTATAATCTTTACCTGTTGCTTTAAAAATCAAACATTCATATTTAATTTTTCGGTACCATAATTTATTTTCAGCAGTGGTATCGGAACACCACGGAGCTTTTTCTCGATCAAACATAAACGAATCAACTATACTAAAATCGAAATCATGTTGAATAATATCGATCGTATAATTGATTCTTTCTTTCATGCGTTGCTGAAACAAATTATAAATATCGTAAATAGGTTGAATATCATTTGAGTAAATCGCATCATCAAATTTATATCTGAATTTTTCTAAACTTTTGATATCTCCATCTGTAAAATACACTCTACTTGGATCGAGATGTTTGATATAATTATCAAGAACTTTTGACGAAAAATCATCGTCAATTTTCAATTTATTATAATGATAACTCGACAGTAATTGAAGCACTGCCTGATAAACAATGGGATGTTGCTCATCGGGCTTTTGAATTTTAAAATCAACACGGGATGAATCACCTGAAGCTGCTCTTACTATAAACTGGATAAAAATAAATGACAGAAATAAAATACGTTTTATCATGTTGTAAATTTAACCCGTGTAATTTGAATATTTTTATCGGATTTAGCAAGCAATTGACGGAAGTATGACAAGTTCTTTAACATGAGTTCGTTATATTTGTTTTGATGTTTCGCAAAAAAATATTTACAGCATTGGCACTCTGTTTTTTACTAAATCATGTGTTTGCGCAGCGTGAATTTGTGAAACAAATCATTTCAAATGTGAATATCGATTCCCTCGTATTAAGTGTGAGACAGCTTTCGGGAGATACCACATTCCTGTTAAATGGATTAAAAGATTCCATAACATCAAGGTATGCCGACAGTCCTGATATCAATAAAGCATCGCAATTTATTAAGCAAAGATTTCAGCTTTATGGATTAAATCCTTTAGAACAGGGTTATCACACAAATGGGTATAACGGAAAAAATATTTATGCCATTCAACCCTCTTCGCAAGGTTCAAAAAAATGTTACATTATTTGTGCTCATTATGACGACTTGCCAGTTGGAAAAAAAAATTATGGTGTAGATGATAATGCCAGCGGAGTGAGCGGGGTATTAGAAGCAGCAAGATTACTTGGAAAACTTTCGTTACCATTTACCATTTATTATATTCTTTTCGACCATGAAGAGCAAGGATTAATAGGCAGTGATTATTTCTGTACGCTATTTGATATTGGTTTAAATCAAGTGTCGGCTGTTTTAAATTTAGACATGATCAGCTATGATGGAAATAACGACAGCGTTTCAAACATCCATTTGCGTAATAATGCAGGTGATATTTTGATTGCCAATAGCATCAATTATATCAATATAACTTACCAAATTGGTTTACATATTAATCAGATTACTCCACCAAGCTTTCAAAGCGATCACTCAAGTTTTTGGAATAATTTTATGCCTGCAGTTTTTATAACCGAGGATGATAAAAACGATATGAATCCAGGCTATCACACCTTAAACGACAGAATGAATTTAGTGAATAAATCATTTTTCCATCGTATGGCAAAACTTGCTGTTGGCACATTAACAGATTTTGCAAGCGATAGTACTCATTTGGGAGTGAATACAATTTTGCCAGAAAATTCTCAAATAACATTAGCACCTAATCCCATTGAGAATAACGAAATAATGATTGAAGGAATAATCGGTAATTATTTACATTATAGAATAACAGATGCAAAAGGAATATTGGTAACCGAAAATAAAATAACCATTGAACAAGCTCCTGTTATCTTAAAATTACCACCAGAAATTTCAAGTGGTTTATATTTTTTAGAAATGATTACGGGTGAAGCAAATTATCACAAATCATTTATTAAATAGACGGGCGTAAAACTAACGTGGCAGGCTCTTCGAGCCTGCCACGTATCAATACTATTCAACAAAAAATTATCTGTTAATCAATAATTTTCGGGTACTCAATTTTTCTCCATTGAGTTTTAATGTATAATAATAAACCCCATTGTTTAATTCAGTTGCATCGAAATTTTCTTTATACAAACCTGGAGAAACTTTGGTTTTATTTACATGGTATATTTCTTTTCCAAGTATATCGGTAATTGAAATTTCGATATCTGCAGTTTCAATCAAATCAAATGGAATAGTGAATGAACTATTTGCAGGATTAGGATAAGCACCGAACAAATAATTTTTTTCTGTAATCTGTTCAATTTTATTAATTCCTAAACTCAAATTATCCATACTGTCTACAAAATACATACGGTAGTAGCCTTCAGGAGCAGAAATAGGTTTTGAAGCATTCTTTCCATTGTTGGTGCTTGCTGTTAAGAAGTAAACAATCCAATCTTGTGTGGTAAGATTTCCGGGAACGATATCGCCAACATAATAACCAGCACTGTCGGTTAACTGAATAACGCGGTAATAAGGGCCATCGCCTCTTTTGCGCCAGTAACATTGTGCAGTTTTAATTCCGCTGTTATTTGTAATTTTTGATATGATATGATAGGATGATTGGATAGGTTGTTTACCATCAACACTAGGATGCCAAAACAAAACTGGATTTTCGGCAGGTATTTGCATCGTAATACAATGGATTGCTCCACCGCCACCATTATTGGTTAAGTCACGCGAGTCGATTGGAATAACTTTATAACCTGGTAATAATTTTTGATACAATGCGGTAACCTGTGCAGTTTGTGCCTTGTTGCCATCAACATTATCTGAATAAGAAGGATAAATAAAAGATTTGTTCGCTGTTACACCATTGATAAAAGTACGTGCATCAAAATCCATTTGTGAACAAGTGATATTGTACAATCCATCATCTCTGGTTGGATCTGGAATTCTATAAATACGATATGGGCGATTATAAATAGATTTCATTGTTGCTAAATACTGGTAATTGTCTTCAATAATTTTCTTATCACCCGATGTAACTGTATCAGGATATTTAGCTACAAACATTGTTTGCTCATCCATCAATTTCACATACAAATCAATATGACCTGTACCACCATCACAATTTAAAGTTGGAAGATTAATTAATGATGTATCATTAAATAAATTCTTGATGGTATCATTCGTTTGTGTTAATGACCATTTAGGTAAGTGAGTTCCTGAAGTTGTATTCACATCAGTAAAAACACTGCTGTAAAAAATCCTTCCAAATCCATCAGTCATCAAATTACCTCCTTCTCCATTAAAAGTTGAGGTAAAATTTTTATACCCTAAAACTTGCGATAAATAAATAGGGAATTTATCATCAAAATCTCTACCTGAGTAATATTTTAAATCAACAAAACCAACACTGTCTTTGCTACCGTAATAAATTCCATTCGGACCAAAATCTCTCATCCACCAATCATCACCAGGCATTACAAAAAATTTGTAATTTTTTGTTAATGGCCATCCTTCATTGATCATCATATTTTTAATTGAAAAACTATCTTTCGCAAAAGGAATTCTTATCCAAACTGGTAATTCATCGGAAATATATTTCGCACATTGTGCCGAAACAAAGCCCCAGGTAGAATAAGTATCAACACCGATGATATTTCCTACATTATCAAAATCGGGAGCCCACGATATTGCTATTGCTTGAGATTCTTCAAACTCTCCAGGATAACGAACATTTGATGGCATTTGAAATCCTCCGGTTTTACCAAATCCAAATGGATCGGTAATAGGAGTTTGCTGCAGCATTAATTGTTTTTCTTTTAATGTACGTGCAGCAGGATGTTTAAACTTTTGAATGTTTTGGGCATTGATTAAATTACTCATCAAAAGTACAATTCCAATGCTTAAAGTGATTTGTAAAAATTTCTTCATAAATAAAATTTAATGGTTCAATAATAAGGTTTTAATTTAGCCCTATTTGATGTTTTGTAAAAATTAATTCCGATTTAATTGATGGTTTTCTTTCGTTTATTAAATAATTCAATAAAAGAATCAAACTCCTTACGATAATATAATCCAACACCTTGCGAAAGTGAGTTTCGGCTATATATAGGATCGATTGTATTTCGGCTAAAAGCTTTCATTTTCAAGTTACCATCTTTGCTAATATTATACTGTGTTATGATGTTTGCATTATTGGCAATTTGTGGATCGTAACTTGTTTGAACTTCGAGCCTATTGTTATAAAATTTCTTCGATGCCGATACAATTGCACGGCTTTTCGATACATCATTTGCCATCTGATAATCGATGTTAAAATCCAATCCTGGAATAATATTTCCTACCAAAGTATTTGCTTGAGCAGTGAGCATATCACTTAATGTTGTAGCTGCACCTGATTGAATATTATTTGTTGAACTTACATTGTAACCGCTAATTGGAACAAATTTTCCGAACAACATCAAACTCATCACCTGCTGATTCATTAAGTCGGGTTCGGCACGAAGTGTACGTACTACATTTTGTATTTCTGAAACATTGTTTGTACCGATTGAATTTTGTAAATCTGGGAAATTGATATCAAATTTTATTTCGGGAGCTGAGAGATTTCCATTCAAAAATAATAAACATTCAACCGGTATTTTAGAGTCGAGCGTATTAGCTGTTGCAGCAGATGGAACCAGTTCGGTAATTGATGCTTTACGGATGTAATAAACACCTTGAATATCCATATGAGCCTGCATAGGATCACCAGTCCAAACTATATTTCCACCTTTAGATAAAGTGAATTTTTTAGTAAACAAATTTGCTGCAGTAAATCGATATTCACCCTGATCGATAATTACCTGACCATACATATTGAATGCACCTTGTTTGTTCAGTTCTAACTTTACAGTTCCAGTACCTTTTCCTTTTATCACATCACCTTTTTGTTCGTTGATGATGAGTTGAAACTCTGCATCCGGAGTTGCATTAATGATGCTGTTTAATTCAAATCCTGAAAAGGTATTTTTCTTTGTAATGATAAAATCTTTTACAGCTGTATCTTTATTGATATAATTGATAAATCCACCATCACCTGATTCATTTGAAGTGCTTAATGGTATATAAACCATTGTACCTTTTTCGGTTGTTAAATTGGTTTCGAGCAAAAGGTCGTCAGCAGTACCTGATAAATTAACCGAACCCGACCCGAAAGCTGTACCATAAAAAATGCTATTATCTTTTGAAGTAGTATTTAGTATTTTAAAATGATCAAGCTTGGTTGCCGAAATATTAAAATACATATCCGAAAAACCTTTGTGAGTAATTGTGCCGCCAATCATTCCTGTTCTTGCATTTTCATCCATCACCGGAAACTGCTCAAACTTGATGAGATGATTATCAAAGTTTACAAGTGAATGAAAACGGAAACGTGTTTTTAAATATTCAACACGCAAATCAATATTCATTAATTTAACAATACCATTCATCAATGGCTGATCGATGGTTCCGGTAATACTGCATTTTGTTGAAACTGTTCCATTAAAAAAAGAAACTTCATCTCTCATGAAGGGCTGAAAGGCTTTAACATCCGACTCGTTCAGCGTTACATCAATATTTATCTTTTTATCGGCTGCTGTCGAGATATATCCACCTGCTTCAAAATTTTGGAGTTTTCCGTTGAGTGATTTTGCATAGACTAGAAAGCGCTGTAGTCCTTCATTGTAATTGCTTGTCACACTAAAATTTCCTAATGTATCTTTATCAATGGAAAAATCTGATAACTGAAGAGCTGTGTTCAAATAATTTTTTTGATCGTTGCCTTTATAAACAACCGAACCCGTTGCAACACCTCCAAACTTAACTGGAATTTTAGCAAATAATACATTTACAACTCCTAAATCAAAATTGTTTATGTCGGCTCGAATATTATGTAAATCTTTAAAATTATAGAATCCGTTTATGGCTAATGAACTTTCACGTTCGAGTATTTTTATGTTATTAAAAACCACCTGCGAATCGGAATAATTGATACTGCTGCTATCGGTTACATGAAATAATTTTTTGCGGTAACTGATATCAGAAGGTGCAAAAGTAAGTATGACGTGATTGGGCGTAAAATCAAGCCTCGAAACTACATTCGCCTGAATTGAACACGTTGAGTCTTTTATCTTTAATTTATTTTCAATTTTATCTTTTTGAATGTCTGATTGAAGTGTAAAATCTTTTAAGAGTAACGAATCATTTTGATATAATTGATCAACACCAATCAATACCCTCCCAGTTTGATTAGATGAAATATTGGATTTTAATGCCAGATTTTGGATACTGGTTTGGTTGTAAAAAATGCGCTTGGCAACTGCATTAAAAACGACATCTTTTTGAAGAGATGAAAATCTACCTTCTACATTAAAATCATAAAACCTGATATTTGGATAAAATACATTGGTTATAAAATCTGAACTAATCAAATTAATTTTAAAATGAAAATCTTCATCTTTTAATTTTCTCTTTGATGGCAAAATATAATTTGGCAATACTGTATATAGTATGTTTCTAACATTGTCGGCAAGATCCATAAATTGATATTTACCTTTTAATTCGGCATCTAGCATTTCTGATTTTACTTTTAGTTGTTTCATCTCCAATTCGTTCTTCGAAACAACTTCAAGATGTTTTAGAATATATTCTTTCTCATCTTTAACAAATGAAACATTATCAAATGAAATCTTTCCGTTATTGTTATCTAAATCTTTAAATTTTAAATCAATATCAATATCTGATGAAAACACTTTTTCTGAAGTATCAAATTTCAATTCTTTCAGATTGGCATCTTTTACTGTTGCTAAAAACTTATACCGTGCCATGCTCGAATTTAAATCAACAGTTCCTGCAAAATTTACTTTTGCATTTGGGTCGTTCATGGCTAATTTGCCTTCAAACATCTTTTTATCTAATTGTCCGTCCAACTCTATGTTCGAATATTTATAACCATTAGCATATAAATAATTAATGGTTGATTTGAAATTACTTTGATGTGCATTGAGCGAAAATCCTTGCCCTTGTATTTTAGTTTTAATAGTTGTTTTACCAATATATTTACTCATTCCCATTAAGCCACCAATGTTAAAATCCGTTAATTCAATATTTCCCGAATAATTTGAGTTATCAAGGTGTTCGGCAATTTTCATATTAATGTCGGATGAAATATTTCCTAGTGCTGTATTAAATTCTCCAAACGAAACAAAGTCGTTATAAAACCCAGTATAATGTCCTTTAAATTTCATGTTACCCAGCAACGAAACTTCATTCGGAAATTTCATTTCGAGCAAATAATCTAAATCATCTTTGTTTGTTGAAACATCATCGGCTTTTACATCAATAAAAGTTTCAGTAATATCTGGCAGGCCTTTCATCAATACATTTCCCGAAAAATGGCTTGATTTTCCATAAGTTACATTCAAGTGTTTGGCGTGTAAATTTTTCACTTCCCCATTCATCAATCCATTCACAAAAAAGACCTGTTTATTGGTATAGAAGTAAGTAATGAAACATCCAATATCGCGCATATCAATTTTGCTGTCTACAATTTCGGCATGCATGTTTGCCTTGTTATTGTAGTCGGACAGCTCATCCCATCCATTATATTTTATATGAAAACTTTTTGTAACATGACTAAATCTAGTTTTCAAATCGAGATTGGTATAATTCATTCCCGATGGAGAAATATCTGCTTTACAACTTACACTTTTCACTTCAACACCAGATCGTTCTTTGCAAGAAATATTCTTAACATCAAAAACCAACGAATCTTTTATAATCCAAAAATTCTTGACATGAATGGCTGCTTCATAAAAATCTTGGTTAAATCCATCAAAACCTAAAGGTTCAAAAGCTCTTGTCGAATCAATAAACCTGAAACGTGCATTGGTTGTAACTACATCGTCAAAAAATAATTTAAATTTCTTACTATGAGGATCAACTATCGTATCATTCTTATCTAAAATATTAAAGAGCACATCGATATTAAATGTTTTGTCTTTGTAGGTAATAATTTTACAGTAACCTCCATTCACTTGAACCTTATTCAAAGTGAGTTTCAGTGAATCGGAATCAAAACCTCCTAAGTTAAATTTCAGATTCTCGACATAAAAAAGAGTATCACTTTTTTGGTCGCCCCAATAAACCTGATCAAGTGTAAATTGTGTAAATGGATGATAGGAAATATGCCCGATAGAAATAGTTGTTTTAAACTTATCACTAAGATATCCGGTAATTCTACCTGTTACCCAGTTTTGAAAAGTATCGCTACTTAAAATAATATACACCAACGTGACCATAGTGATCAGCAGGAAGAAAATGGTGTATGCGGTTCTTTTTATTACTCTTTTCAAAAGTTATAACTGTCCAAATATAATTTTTATCTGCCAATACTCCATATTTGCAGCACATGAACGAAGCAATTATCAATATTCTTGCCATCGAATCATCTTGTGATGACACGGCAGCTGCAGTTATACAGAACGGAAAAGTGATGTGTAATCTTGTTGCCGGACAAAAAATTCATGAACTTTGGGGTGGCGTGGTTCCCGAATTGGCATCGAGGGCACATCAGCAAAACATCCTTCCGTTGGTTGATGCTGCTCTAAAAAATTCTGGCATAAAAAAAGAAGAACTGAATGCCATAGCCTTTACTTCAGGACCAGGGTTAATTGGTTCACTGCTTGTTGGCGTTTCGTTTGCCAAGTCGTTTGCATTGGGATTAAATATTCCACTCATTGAGGTTGATCACATGCATGCTCACATATTGGCTCATTTTATTGACGAACCGAAACCCGAGTTTCCATTTTTATGTTTAACTGTTTCGGGTGGACATACCATGATAACGATGGTGAAATCGCATTTCGAATTTGAGGTAATTGGCAAAACCACTGATGATGCTGCTGGAGAAGCATTTGATAAGGCTGCGAAAATTTTAGGATTGCCTTATCCTGGCGGTCCGCTTATCGACCAATATGCTAAACTTGGAAATCCTAGAGCTTATGCTTTTCCGCAACCCAATATTCCCGATTTAAACTTTAGTTTTAGTGGACTGAAAACTGCCTATTTATATTTTGTTAGAGACGAAGTAAAGCGCGATGCAAATTTTATCAATAAGAATTTAAATGACATATGTGCTTCGGTTCAGCATTCTATCATTAGTCATTTGATGAAAAAACTGATCAAAGCTGCGAATGAAACCGGAATAAAGCAGATTGCCATTGCAGGTGGCGTTTCGGCAAACAGTGGATTGAGAAATGCCATCGAAACTGAAGGCAAAAAATTGGGCTGGAAAACATTCATACCCAAAATGGAGTATTGCACCGATAATGCTGCCATGATTGCTATTTCGGCACATTACAAATTTTTGAAAAATGAATTTGCAAGCCAAAATTGCCAGCCACACGCACGGTGAAATTGAACGAACAAACCCCTCCGTCTTTCTGAGCCTTGCTTTAGTTCAACATTTTTTAACCCCTCCGTCTTTCTGAGCTTTGCTTTAGATCAACATTTTTTAACCCCTCCGTCTTTCTGAGCTTTACATTTCCTCATCATTTCAGAAAGACACCTCCCCTTTTGCTTTACATTGCCTTTGCAATGGGAGGAGCACATAGGGAATAATTCCAACATTGAATTCTAACAAAAACAATAATGCAATAAGAATATGAACTCGACCTTAAATTGGTCGTCTGTGCAGGTATGTTTTGCTTGATTTATTTCTTACAAAATTATTGAAAGAGCAGGTAATTCATTTTTTAACACTTGAGTTATTTAGTAGGCGCTCCCCTCCTTGCTTTGGCATTGTTGTGCAAAAGGAGGGGTCGTCTGTGCAAGTATGTTTTGCTTGTTTTATTTCTTACAAAATTATTGAAAGAGCAGGTAATTCAATTTTTAACACTTGAGTTATTTAGTAGGCGCTCCCCTCCTTGCTTTGGCATTGTTGTGCAAAAGGAGGGGTCGTCTGTGCAGGTATGTTTTGCTTGATTTCTTTCTTACAAAATTATTGAAAGAGCAGGTAATTCATTTTTTAACACTTGAGTTATTTAGTAGGCGCTCCCCTCCTTGCTTTGGTTTTGTTTTGCAAAAGGAGGGGTCGTCTGTGCAGGTATAGGGCTGCATGACGGGGGTGGTTAAAAATGTTTACTCTTAAACCAAATGCTTCAATATTTCTTCCAATACTTGTTCTGCATGTTCAAACACAAATCGATTTTCAAATCGTAAAACTGTAATACCAACACTCGCTAAAAACTGATCACGTTTAGCATCGTGTTCCTGTTGTTTAACCGAATTATGATATTCGCCATCAAGTTCAATTGCTAATTTCCGATACGGACAATAAAAATCGAGAACATAATATTGAACACTGTGTTGTCGTCTGAATTTAAAACCTGCAAGTTGTTTTCCTTTTAATAAGTTCCACATTGCTTTTTCGGCTGGAGTAGCATTATTGCGTAGTGCTTTTCTAAATTGTTTCAAAGGCTTGTCGTTGTGCATGAGTACGAAAATAAAAAATAATTATAAAAACCTCCGTCTTCTGAGAAAGCTTTTCCTCAGTATGGATAACTCCTCCTTCTTACTGAGCCACGCTTTAAGTAAACATTCACAACCCCTCCGTCATTCTGAGCTTTGCTTTAACAAAGCATTCATAACCCCTCCGTCTTTCTGAGCCCTGCCTTTCCTCAACATTTCAGAAAGACACCTCCCCTTTTGATTTACCTTGGCTCAGCTATGGGAGGAGCGCATAGGAATAATTATAACTAAAATATTTCTTATTAATCAAATTTATTTTTGACATTTGTTAAAGTTAGACGTTGCTGTTTTTAACTTTAAGTTTTTTTCTAGAAATAATTTGTGTTAAATTATAATAGCTTCAAAATATGAGTATTTATGACACAAGAACAAATAGATAAGATATTAGCAAATAAAAAAATACCCCTAACATTAGGACTGGCTTTTGACCACTATGCATTAGCTTGGTATTTAATAATCCCAATTACTTTTTGTATGTTTATTATTTGTGGAGGTAAACAAATAGACGAATTTCTATTAACTATTTCAGTAATATTATTTATACCAGCATTGATGATATTTTTTTACTTTGGTCCAAAACAACTAAAACTAATCAAAATTCCAATCGACTTCAATAATAGTAAAGCTGCATATATAATCGCAAAAGAGACATGTCAATCATTAAATTGGTCAATACTTGAAGAAAACGGATATGCTTACATAAAAGCACTTAGAACTGATGGTGCTTTAAGCACAATGCATGAAATAGATTTATTTATAGAAGGTAATTATATCTATATAATATCTTTATATTATCCTAACTCTCAAGCGACAATTTACAAGAATCAAAATCACAAAAACGTAGTAACATTTAAAGACAAATTAAATATCAGTTATAACAAATAATAAAATCGCTTTATATATCTAGTAAAAATCACTTCCTATATATCATCCCTACTTGCTCTCTTCGATTCCCAAACAAAATAAATAATTAATGCTGCGAATGCTAAGAATGCCAATAGCTGAGGCATGATACTTTCTTTTGCCCAAAACTTATCACCTATACTTAAATCCATTCCGAAGAAAAGGAACAATGCTCCAATTACACCAAACAATGCAGCACCTGCAATAAATCCTGATGAAATTAATGTACCTCGTTGATAGCGTGCTTCACCTAATTTTTCGTCTTTATTTTTTTGAATGTAATGAGCTAAAATTCCACCAACAATTAATGGTGTATTTAAATCTTGCGGAATAAACATTCCGAGTGCAAATGCCAACGGAGGAATTCCAATTGAGTTTAATAAAATAGAAATAATAGCTCCAACCAAATATAAAACCCAATACACTTTTGCATTGGCAAGCATCAATGGTTCGATAACAGCAGCCATTGCATTAGCCTGCGGAGCGGCAAGTGGATCAGGCGTTGCTGGGGTGTTTACATATCCATAAGCTTGTCCTAAAATATATATAACCACACCAACAGTTGCTGCCGAAACTAGTGTTCCCAAAAATTTCCAGCT
>CANKGI010000068.1 GCA_947481365.1 Bacteroidota bacterium
CTTCTAATAAAGTTAGTCAGCTAACACGCGAACAATTAGAAGGAATTTACACAAACAAAATTACAAACTGGAAAGAGGTTGGTGGTGACGATATGCCTATTGTATTATACGGAAGAGAAAGCAGCTCGGGAACATACGATTTCTTTAAAGAACATGTATTGGCAAATAAAAACTACTCATCAAAAATGTTAAACATGCCTGCAACAGGTGCAATCGTACAATCTGTTTCGCAAACAAAAGGAGCTATTGGTTATGTTGGATTAGCATACATTGAAAAATCGGTAAAAGCCATCAAGGTATCATACAACAAAGGAAAAACTTTTGTTGAACCAACAGTTGCTACAGCAAAAAACAAAACATACCCAATTGTTCGTCCGCTTTATTTTTACTATTTAACTTCTTCTGTAAAAAATGTAAAACCACTTGTTGATTTTATTCTTTCACCTGAAGGTCAAAAAATAGTTTCTGACGAAGGTTATATTGATTTAAAACAATAACAGTTGAAAAAAATATTCGAAAGAATAGTTGAAGGATTTTTATTCTTAAGCAGCACCGTTACTACAATTACGGTGCTTCTTATTATTTTATTTCTTTTTAGAGAAGGCACAGGATTATTTGGCAAAAGTCCAACCGAAGAAGGGTTTACCGTTGCCGTTAATAAAAACAATCCGGTATCAGAATTAAATGCCGAACAGGTGAAAAATATTTTTGATGCAAACATCGAAAACTGGAAACAGGTTGGCGGAAAAAACGATAGCATTCTGGTTTTTAGAATGGATGATATTTTTAAATTTTATACCGAAGAAGAATTAGCAGGTGTTGATACAAATATGACTTTGCTTGCATCAAAAATTGATGAAGTGATTCAGAAAAACCCAAACATCATTGCTTTTATCTCATCAAAAAATTTGCCTGCAAACCCAAGCTCAAAAATTATTACGATCGCGAAAATAAATTTATCCGATTTTTTCAGAGGCGAAGAATGGTTTCCTACATCACAACCCGTTGCCGAGTTTGGTATTTACCCTTTGATTATGGGAACACTTTGGGTGAGTTTTCTTGCAATACTTATTGCTTTGCCTTTTGGTTTAGCAATGGCTATTTACATGGCCGAAATAGCTGCACCCGGGGTTCGAAATATTTTAAAACCACTTATCGAATTGTTATCGGGAATACCATCTGTTGTGTATGGATTTTTCGGATTAATTGTCATCGTTCCATTGCTGCAAAAAACTTTTGATTTGCCTGTAGGCGAAACTGGTTTAGCTGGAAGTATTGTGCTTGCCATTATGGCTTTGCCAACCATTATAACTGTTGCCGAAGATTCAATTCGCAACACTCCGGTAAGTGTTAAAGAAGCAAGTTTAGCTTTAGGCGCATCGCATTGGCAAACCATTTGGCGAATCATGATTCCCTATGCATCATCAGGAATTACTGCTGCAGTTATTTTAGGAATAGGTCGAGCAATTGGCGAAACAATGGCCGTATTAATGGTTACTGGAAATGCAGCAGTTATACCGCATACCATTCTTCAACCTATGCGAACAATACCAGCTACGATTGCAGCCGAACTAGGCGAATCGGCAAAAGGTGGAATGCACTATCAGGCATTGTTTGCACTGGGATGTATTTTGTTTATTATTACACTCGTGGTAAACCTTACCGTTGAAATGATATCGAAAAAAAGAAAGCAAAACAGATAACATGAACCACAGTATTATAAAAAAAATAACTCAAGCAATTGCATTCAATATTTTCAGAATAATGAGTGTTATTTTGGTGGCTATTTTATTTTCAATTCTTGCTTTTATTGTATATCGCGGAGCGAGTTATATCACTTGGGATTTTATTACAAAAATGCCTGAAGAAGGTATGACTAAAGGAGGAATTTTTCCGGCAATTGTTGGAACACTTTCACTTGTAGCAGGTAGTATGATTGTTGCTTTTCCATTAGGTGTTTGTTCAGGAATTTATATTAACGAATACGCTCCCGAAAATGGTTTCAAGCGATTTATCAAACTCATGACAAACAATCTTGCGGGTGTACCATCCATCGTTTTTGGATTATTCGGAATGAGTTTGTTTGTAAACACATTGAAATTTGGTGACAGTATTATTGCAGGTTCATTAACATTAGGATTGTTGGCTTTACCAGTAATTATTCGTGTAACCGAAGAAGCCTTAAAAAGTATCGACAAAACTTATCGTGAAGCAAGCTATGCACTTGGTGCAACAAAATTACAAACCATTGTTAAAGTTGTTTTACCCATGTCGATGCCAAATATCCTTACTGGATTAATCCTTTCTATCGGAAGAGTATCTGGGGAAACAGCACCAATATTATTTACCGTTGCAGCTTATTTTTTACCTAAACTTCCAACATCCATTTTCGATCAGGTAATGGCATTGCCATATCATCTATACGTACTTTCAACCAGCGGAACAAATATGGAAGAAAGTCGCGGAATGGCATATGGAACTGCTTTGGTTTTAATTATTATTGTATTGATATTAAATTTAATTGCGAATATTATTCGTCATTTTTTAATGAAAAAAATTAAACACAAGTGAAATGATTGAGGCGAAAAATTTAAATTTATATTATGGTGCTTTTCATGCGTTGAAAGATATCAACCTGAAAGTTGCAGAGAAATCAGTTACGGCATTAATCGGCCCTTCAGGTTGCGGAAAATCTACTTTCTTGAGAACCTTTAACCGAATGAATGATTTAATTCCAGGAGTAAAAATTGAAGGTGATATTATTGTTGACGATGAAAATATTTACCAAAAAGGTATTGATGTTGATCGTTTGAGAAAACGAGTTGGAATGGTTTTTCAAAAACCAAATCCATTTGCTAAATCGATATTTGAAAATGTTGCATATGGAATGCGTGTAAATGGAATAAGCAACGAAAAAGTAATTAAAGAAGCGGTTGAACAAAGTTTAAAACAATCTGCTTTGTGGGATGAAGTAAAGGATTCTCTAAAAAAATCGGCTTATGCATTATCGGGCGGACAACAGCAACGTTTGTGCATTGCACGTGCGCTAGCAGTTGAACCAACAATATTGTTAATGGATGAACCAGCCTCTGCTCTCGACCCTATTTCGACAGCAAAAATTGAAGAACTGATTCACGAATTAAAAAAGAAATACACCATTCTTATCGTAACACATAACATGCAACAAGCTGCTCGTGTGAGCGATTTTACTGCATTTTTCTATATGGGAAGTTTAATTGAATATGATTTAACAAAAACAATATTTACAAACCCAGCCAAACAACAAACACAGAATTATGTTACCGGACGTTTTGGTTAATAGTTAAACGTAATTGCGTATTTACGTAATTATGTAATTTTAAATTACGAATAATTATAACACAATGACACATTTAGAAGAAGAGCTAAAAGAACTTAAACAACAAGTAACAAAAATGTTTGTGCTTGTTCATTCACAACTCGAAAAATCATATCTCTCTCTGCAAAATTTAGATAAAGATATTGCTCATGAAATATTAATGACAGAAAAAAGAGTAAATGCTTTAGAGTTAAAAATTGATCTCGATTGTGAAAACTATTTAGCATTGTATAACCCTGTAGCTGTTGATTTGCGCTATGTTTTGGCTGTACTTAAAATTAATAGTAACCTTGAACGTATAGGTGATATTGCTGAAGGAATTGCACGATTTGTTATCGATTCGAGTACAACATTCAGTAACGAATTGATTATGCACACACATACCAATCAAATGTTTGATGTTTCATTAAAGATGATTCAGGATGCTGAAGATGCCTTTATCAATGAAGACACTTCACTCGCACGTATTGTATTTAAGCAAGATGTCATTCTCGATAATATTAACATCAACGCAAACAACAACATCATCAATTTTATTAAAAATAATCCTGATGACCTTGAGCAGTGTTTGCATATACTTTCAACTATCAGAAAATTAGAACGCGTAGGAGATCAGGCTAAAAATATTGCTGAAGAAATTATTTTTTACATTGAAGCAAAAGTGATTAAACACAGCCGAAAATTGTAATACAAATTATCGCACAACCACATCGTCAATCAATTCGGTTCCTGCTTCCTGATTCACCAGTTCAACAATTTTACTGCGGGTATAATTTAATTCATTTCGGAGTGGAGCCGACTCTATATGAAGGTATAATTTATTTTTATTGATGTAAATTTTAGTTGTGTTTTTAGCAATAAGATTTCCTACAATTTTCTCCCAGTTATTGATGATATTGATTTCGGCAAGCTTTCCTTTCATGTGATTGCTCCCCATTAAATCACTGATTACATCTTTAATACTTTGTTCGTTCGAACCTCTCTTTTTCATACTCAAATTTCACTTATTGTTTGGTCTTTTACCGAAAAATATTTCACATCCATTTTTTCCATTTTATTAAAAACACTTTTTAATCTTTCGGGATGTGTATCGGTAATAAATATTTGTCCGAATGCATCGTGAGCCATCATTGATAATAAAATATTCAAACGCTGATCGTCCAATTTTTCAAAAATATCATCGAGCAAAAGCATGGGCTTGATGCCTGTTTGCTGTTTTAAATATTCAAATTGTGCCAATTTTAATGCAATGATAAACGACTTTTGTTGTCCCTGTGATCCGAATTTTTTTAACGGAAAACCACCAATCAAAAACTCGAGCTCATCTTTGTGTACGCCTTTTGTGGTGCGCTGTGCCGCGAGGTCGGCATTTTCAAATTCGTCAAGCAAGTTTTCAAAAGTCTTTTCATTCAAATCAGAAACATATTGCAATTGTACTTCTTCAGATGATGAAGAAATATCGAGATAATATTTTCTGAAAACTTTCACAAACTCTTCAAGAAATTTTTTGCGCTTATCAAAAACTGGCTTGCCAAAACGTATGAGCTGTTCGTTTAACGATTCGAGTAATGTGATATCAAAAAAACTCATTTCGTAAAACAACTTGAGCTGTTTATTTCGTTGCTCAAGCACTCTGTTGTAGTAAAGCAAATCGTTCAAATAAATTTTATCGGTTTGCGCAATCATGCCATCCAAAAATTTCCTTCGCTCTTCACTTCCTTCCAAAATAAGCATGATATCGTTTGGAGTGATAATTACAAGAGGATATGAACCAATATGCTCTGAAAATTTTTTCAGTTCGTTGTTATTTACCTTTACCGATTTTTTCTCGCCACGCTCAAAAGCTATTCTCACTTTTTCTTGAAGTTCACCATTCAAAAAATTTCCTTCGATGGTAAAAAAATCTTTGCCATGCAAAATATTTTGCTGGTCAACCGCATTGAAAAAACTTTTGGTGAACGACAAATAATATATCGCATCCAAAATATTTGTTTTACCTGCACCATTGTTTCCCGAAAAACAGTTCACTCCTCCCGACAAAATCACTTTTGCCGAATCGTAATTTTTAAATTGTGTAAACTGTAAGGATTGTAGATGCATGAAGCCTCAAATTTAAAATTACGTGGCAAATAGTTTTTATTTATATCAAAATCCGGCTCGATTAGATGTAAAGCACTCATTTTCAAAACTAAATCTGAAACTTTGTTCAATCCCAAAATTTATTAGCTTTGCAGTCCTTGTGAAAATGGCAAAAAATAACTTTACAAAAGAAAATTATCTAGGCTGGTACGAGCAGATGTTGCTGATGCGCAGGTTCGAAGAGAAAACTGCACAGCTTTACGGACAGCAAAAGATTAAAGGTTTCTGTCACTTATATATTGGTCAAGAGGCTGTTGTGGCTGGTACGATGAGTGCCATTCGCAAAGATGATAAGATTATTACAGCTTACCGCGATCATGCACATGCTTTGGCGTGTGGTATTTCGGCCGATGCTGTAATGGCTGAATTGTTCGGAAAAGTTACTGGCTGTTCGAAAGGAAAAGGCGGCTCGATGCATTTGTTTTCTAAAGAACACAACTTTTTTGGCGGACATGGCATTGTTGGCGGACAAATTCCTTTAGGCGCAGGCATTGCAATGGCCGATCAATATAAAGGTAACGACAATGTAACCGTTTGTTATTTTGGAGATGGCGCAGCAAGGCAAGGTGCTTTACATGAAACATTTAACATGGCAATGCTTTGGAAATTGCCCGTTATATTTGTTTGCGAAAATAATGGCTATGCCATGGGCACATCGGTTGAACGTACAACCAATGTACTCGATATTTTTAACATCGGAAATGCTTATCATATGCCTAGTGAGAGTGTTGACGGAATGCAATGTGAAACAGTTCATCATGCAGTAAACGAGGCTGCGTTAAGAGCCCGAAACGGTGACGGACCAACATTGCTTGAAATTCGCACGTATCGTTATCGTGGACATAGCATGAGCGATCCTGCAAAATACAGAAGCAAAGAAGAAGTTGAAGAATACAAAAAGAAAGACCCTATTGAACAAGTAAAAGCAACCATCGTCAGTAAAAAATATGCTGATGAAAAATGGTTTGAAGAGATTGAAAATAAAATAGAAAAAATAGTTTTGGAATCTGTTGATTTTGCAGAAAATTCACCATTTCCCGACCCATCAGAAATATACACTGATGTTTATGCCGAACCTGATTATCCATTTATTAACGAATAAAAAAAATGACTGACAAAAACGAAAACAACGAATTGGATCTTGATAAAACAATCGTAGAAACAACACATAAGGTTGAAGATTTTTATCATAAAAACAAAAAGCAAATTACTTATGCTTTAATTGGTTTACTGGTAATTGTAGGAGCTTATGTTGGCTATACAAAATACTACATCGAACCAATGGAAGATGAAGCTCAGAAAGAAGTTTTCAGAGCTCAACAATATTTTGACATGGACTCATTTAACCTTGCTCTTAATGGAAACGATAAGTTTAAAGGATTTGAGGAAATTGCAAAAACATATGGTGCATCTAAAGTAGGAAACCTTGCTCATTATTATGCAGGAATTTGCTTGTTACGTACCGGTAAATTTCAGGAAGCAATTGATCAGCTCGAAGATTTTAAAACCGACAACAAACTTGTTTCTCCATTGGCAACTGGTGCAATTGGCGATGCTTATGTAGAACTTGGTGATTTAGATAAAGGTGTAAAATATTACATCAAAGCAGCAAAAATGAGTAAGAACAAATTCACTTCTCCAATATTCTACAAAAAAGCAGGATTGGTTTACGAAGAGAAAAAAGATTACTCAAACGCAGTTGATGTTTACACAACCATCAAAAAAGATTTCTCTGATAGCCAGGAAGCATCCGATATTGATAAATATATTGCTAGAGCAACAGCTTTGAAAGACGGTAAATAAAAAAAATATTTTACTGCCAGAAAAACCGGAGCTGATGCTTCGGTTTTTTTGTTACTTATAAATTGAAAAAAGTTGAAAACAATCTTATCTAATTATACACCATACTTTAAGCAGATCGCTAAGCTGAGTTATCCAATTATCATCGGACAAATTGGGATTGTGCTGATGGGCGTTGCTGATGTGGTGATGATTGGCAGAGTTGACGCAACAAATTTGGCTGCAGCAGGATTGGCCAATTCTATATTTTTTTTAGTAACCATTTTAGGTATCGGAACGTTGATGGCTATTTCGGCACTTGTGGCGCAAGCAAAAGGTGCCGATAATCAAAACGAATGTGCTGTACTTTTCCGTCAAGGAATATTTGCAGCATTAGCTTTAAGCGCATTCATCTTTTCTGTACTTACATTATTTGCTTTCAATTTCAGCCTATTCAAACAAAATGAAGAAGTAACCAAATTGGCATCACAGTTTTTACATTTATTAAATGCCGGAACACTTCCATTATTAATTTTTGTTGCTGCTAAACAATTCAGCGATGGATTATCAATCACAAAACCTTCGGCTATAATAACTATCGGAGCTTTACTGCTCAACATTTTACTAAACTGGTTGCTTATATATGGCAACATGGGATTTCCTAAAATGGGATTGAATGGCGCTGGTATAGCCACACTCATTTCGAGAATCATGATGGCAATTTGCATGCTTGTTTTTGTGTTGATGCATAAAAAATACAAACCCTTTATTCTTATCAAAGAAAAAATAAATCAGCTTGATACTTTTAAAGAAATTTTCAGAATTGGATTGCCTTCAGGATTTCAATATTTTTTCGAAATATCTGCGTTTTCAACTGCCGGAATTATGATTGGCTGGATTGGAAAAAACGAACAAGCTGCTCATCACATTGCATTAAATGTTGCATCAGTAACGTATATGATTGCAACAGGTATTTCGGCCGCAGGTTCCATCATGGTTGGCGATGCGTTGGGTAGAAAAAATAAAATCGGAATCATTCGCTCTGGAAAATCGGCATTGATTGCAGGAGCATTGTTTATGGGCACTTGCGCAATATTGTTATCTGTATTCGGGAAAATAATTATCGGCTTTTATATTGACGATTCGGATGTGGCTTTATTCGCATCGTATCTATTAATAGTTGCAGCATTTTTTCAATTATCAGATGGAATTCAATGTGTGAGTTTAGGAATTTTACGAGGAATAGAAGACACAAAAATTCCAACGTTCATTACAGTTGTTGCTTATTGGGTAATCGGAATTCCTATTGGTTATTTACTGTCATTTTATTTCCATTTAAGTTTATACGGAATATGGATTGGTTTGCTCATTGGATTAACATTTTCGGCTGTAATGTTAAGCAGAAGATTTTTGTCGCTAAGCAAACGCATTGATGTTTTTAAAGAAACATATCTTGGCAACCGCTATGAATAAAACACTCAAAGTACATATTGCTCTTTTTATTGTTTCACTCATTTATGGTGCAACGTTTACCATTGCAAAAGAAGTAATGCCATTGTACGTAAAGCCATTTGCATTTATCATGGTTCGTATTTGGGTTGCTGCTATTTTGATTTTCTTTTTCCATTCTGTTTATATCAAAGAAAGAATTACTGATAAAAAAGATTGGATAAAATTATTGGTGTGTGCAGTGTTTGGTGTTGTAGCAAACATGTTGTTTTTTTTCAAAGGTTTATCGCTTACAGTTCCAATTAATGGCTCAGTATTGATGATGAACACGCCCATTTTTGTAGTGATTTTTGCATCAATATTCTTAAAAGAAAAACTTGCTATTGTTAAAGTATCTGGAATATTAATTGCAGCTGCAGGAGCTGTTTTGTTGATGGCTGGAGCAAACTTCACTTTCAATTATCAAACTGCATTAGGTGATATTTTTGTAACAATCAATGCAATCATTTATGCATTCTATTTGGTTTATGCCAAACCGCTCACTCAAAAGTATCATCCGCTTACCATCACATTGTATTGCTTTTTGATAGGTTCTGTTTTAGTTATTCCATTTGGATTGAATGAATTTACCGAAATAGGTTGGAGCAGCTTTCCGGTTCATATTTGGTTTTACATTCTTTTTATAACAATAGGCGCAACATTTACTACATACGTTTTAAATGCTTATGCGTTGCGACATGCTTCACCATCATTGGTGGGTACTTATATTTATTTACAACCTGTATTGGCAACAATCATTGCTGTTTTTACTGGAAAAGATATGTTGAGTTTTCAGAAAATGGTTTTCATACTCATCATTTTTCTAGGGGTATTTTTAGTAAGTAAAAAAACGGAAACAACTTAATTTTTCAAAATCGCATTTAAGCATTTTCCGTTCGTCAAAATATTATACATTTGCCAAAAGTAAAAGTATATGCTAAGATCAATGACTGGCTTCGGTCAGGCAGAAATAGAAAACGATCGTTATTCGATCAAAGCCGAATTCAAATCACTCAACAATAAATTTCTGGAAATGAATCTCCGTTTGCCAAAAGTATGGCAAAATAAAGACCTTGATTTACGAAGAGAAATGGGAAAGCTTGTTGAACGTGGTAGTTGTCACATCAGCATCAACGTAAACTTTAAACGTGCCGAAGATAAAATTGTTCCGATAAACAAAGATGTTGCTCGTTATTATTTAGAAGAACTTACATCGCTTAGCAAAGAATTTAAACTCGACCCTTCGGCTATTTCGCAAAGCATATTATCAATACCTAATTTATTTCAGATAGTTGAAGAAGAGAGTTCTGAGGATGATGAAAAGTTATTGCTCGAAGTAATGAATAATGCTTTTATCGAATTTGAAAAATTTCGTATGAAAGAAGGTGAAATGCTTGCTGAAGAATTAATACGAATGACGCAAGCCATCATCAGAGTTGTTGGCGAAGTTGGCGAAATGGAAACAGAACGTATGGATACTATTCGTGCAAAAATTGATACAGAAATTTCGCAATTGAAAGATAATAATTTTGATAAAAATCGTTTCGAGCAAGAGTTGCTCTATTATCTTGAAAAGCTTGACATATCTGAAGAAAAAGCACGACTCATTAACCATTGCAATTATTTTTTAGAAACGATGAGATTAAAATCATCGGGTAAAAAATTAGGGTTTATTGCTCAAGAAATGGGAAGAGAAATAAACACCCTCGGAGCAAAAGCAAATCATTTTAAAATACAACAACGTGTTGTTGAAATGAAAGATGAATTGGAGAAAATAAAAGAACAAATCAACAACATATTATAAAAAGTAGGATGTGGGAAGTACAAAGTGGGAAGTAATAAAATCGAATTTGAATAATAAAAATGAGAACAAAGGATGAATGGATAGTGTTTGCAAAAAATCTTGCTATACAAGTTTTTAAAATTACCGATTCAATGAAGTTTGGGCCTGCAAATAATGAAATCATCAGACAAATTACCCGTTGTTCAAATTCTGTTGGCGCAAACTATAGAGCCACTAAAAGAGCAAAATCCTCAAAGGATTTTTTAAATAAATTTAAAATAGTTGAAGAAGAAGCTGATGAAACAATTTATTTTTTAGAAATAATTTCGGAAAGAGAACCCAAATTTAAACCTGAAATTGATGAACTTATTAAACAATACATTGAGTTACTATCAGTAGTCGTTGCATCAATAAATACTATTAAAAAGAATAATCCTGATTTGCAATGAGCAATACATCCCACATCGTACTTCCAACTTCCAACTTTAAAAAAAAGGCATTAATATTTTGCGCTCCGTCCGGAAGTGGCAAGACTACAATAGTTAAGCATTTGTTGTCAATAGATTCACGCTTGTCATTTTCTGTTAGTGCTTGTACACGAAATAAAAGAGAAACAGAAACTCACGGAAAAGATTATTATTTTTTATCAATCGAAGATTTCAAACAAAAAATTTCGGCTAATGAATTTCTCGAATATGAAGAAGTGTATGGTGGAAATTTTTATGGTACATTAAAATCGGAAGTAGAAAGAATTTGGGCTCAAAATAAAACAGTCATTTTTGATGTGGATGTTGAAGGAGGATTAAATATTAAAAAATATTTTGGCCATGATGCTATCGCTGTTTTTGTAAAACCCCCTGATGTAAAATCATTGGAAATGCGATTGCGCGAAAGATCTACTGAAACTGAAGAAATGCTGAAAACACGTGTCGATAAAGCGGTTCACGAAATGGAGTATGAAAACAAGTTCGATAAAGTTATCGTTAACGATAGTTTAGATGAAGCACTTGCAGAAGCGGAAAAAATGGTTAACGAATTTTTAAAATAAATCATTCTAAAAAGCTCAAAATGAAAATCGGTTTGTTTTTTGGTTCATTCAATCCTGTTCACACCGGCCACTTATTAATTGCCGATTATTTTATTGAGTTTGCTCAGCTTGATAAAATTTGGTTTGTGGTTTCACCTCAAAATCCATTTAAAATAAATGATAAACTTGTTGATGAAAAGTTGAGATTCGACATGCTCAAACTGGCTATCAAAAACAACAATAAATTTGAAGCAAGTGATGTGGAGTTTGCGCTCAATCGCCCATCGTACACAGTAAACACATTAGCACATTTACGTAATGAATTTCCAGAACATACTTTTTTGCCCATTATTGGTGGCGATAATTTGCAATCATTTCATCTCTGGAAAAACTACGAAGATATTTTAGCAAATCATGAAATACTTGTATATCGCAGAGCCGGATATTACAGCAATCCGCTTTTTACCAATCAATCTAAAATAAAAGTTTTTGATGTTCCTTTGTTAAATATCTCATCAACATACATTCGAGAAATGTTGCAAGCCGGTAAATCGGTTAAATATTTAATGCCCGAAGAAGTGCATGAGTTTATTGAAGAAAAAAATCTCTATAAATAAAGCATTACTCCTCCATATTTTTTCTGATTCGAATGCTGCTTCCAATCTTCACATTTTCGGTATTCGAAATATTATTCCATTTTTTTAGTTCATTCAAACTCACATTATATTTCCTTGCAATGGATTGCAACGTCTCTCCTTTTTCTATTTTATGTTCAAACAAGTTTACATCCGGACCAATAAAATGTGTGTCGGAAATATTGATTGTATCGTTACTCACTTTTGCAATCATATCTGTTTGCACCAACTTATCTTTGGGAAGTGATATGTAATATACTTTCCCATCGGTAATCGTGAGCGTTGATTTACGTAACCATGGATTTAGGAGTTTCAATAATTTGTAATTAGCTCCGTTATCCAAAGCATATTTTGCCAAATCGGGAATTGTTGATGTTACTTTAACTTTTACTGTGGGAATAAAATCGTACAACTGCTTTCGGTTAAAATTAAAACCAAATTGTGTTGGATGTTCAATCACTTCCTTCAATGCAATTGCACGCAAAACGTATCGCGATGTTTCGGTATTTAAATACAAATCGTAATAATTATTTACACCCTGAGATTGCAATTGACGTTTCACCCCATCAATTCCCATGTTGTATGATGCTGCAACCAAAGCCCAATCGTTAAACACACCATATGCTTCTTTAAAATATTTACACGCTGCTTCTGTCGATTTTTCTAAATGATACCTTTCATCAACCTCATCGGTAATTTCGAGTCCGTAATTTTTCGCAGTTTTATCCAGCATTTGCCAAAAACCTGCTGCTCCTGCAGGCGAAACAACATTTTGCAATCCGCTTTCTGCCAATGCCAAATACTTATAATCTTCAGGTATTTTATTCTCAGCTAAAATAATTTCAATAGTTGGAAAAAATCGATTTGTTCTTTTGAGCATCAATAATGTTTGCGATTGCCAATAAACATTTGTAAGTAACTCTCGGTCGTATCTTTCCTTCACATCAAAATCGGAAAGTGGAACTTTTTCTCCGGCAAAGCTCAAATTATCAGGAATAGATAATGCATAAATCCTGTAATAGTTTTCAAACTCCTTTTGTTGCTTGTCATCTTCGGTAAGTGTTGCACGAATAAAAAATCCTGC
>CANKGI010000069.1 GCA_947481365.1 Bacteroidota bacterium
AGCTATCGGGATGCTCGATACCTCATAAAGGGAATTTTTATAATTCCCTTTTTTTATTTTTAACCTACAGCAGTGCTCGATATCTCAATTCTTGTAATTCCCTTTTTTAATTAATATGAGTTCTTAATAAGAAATATTTTAAGATGTCGCTACTATGTAGCTTATTAACTTACTTTAAAATTTATCTATTCATATTTTGCTCCGATGGAGCAATAAGAGCTTCGGAGAAGCGAAATATTAATAATAAATAAACAGCCAAATTGCTAAAGCCCCGTATGGGGCGAATTATAAAGGTATCTTATCCCGAACTGACGTTATTTAATTCCAGGTAGGATCATCGGGTGAATTTGCCATGTATGCATAGTCTTTACCCAGCGAACCAACAATTCGTTTCCACATGTTTTCTAAATCATCATCAAAAATAATTTCTGGATTAACATCGGTTACCCACCAAGCTTTATCTGCAATTTCATCTGTTAACTGATCGGCAACCCAACCCGAATAACCCACAAAAAACCGAAACTCATCAGGTGAAGCAATTTTACGTTTGAGCAAATCATTCACCATATCAATATCTCCTCCCCAAAAAATGCCATCTGCAATTTCTTGTGCTCCTGTAATGAGTGTTCCTACTTTGTGTATGAAATGCAACGTATCACGCTCAACCGGACCGCCATAAAAAAGCGGGAAATTATGTTCTAATAAATTGGGAATTAATTCGCTTGTGGTAATTGCCAATAACCGATTTAAAACAAATCCAACCGAACCTTCATCAGTGTAGTCGGTTAATAACACGACTGTTCTACGAAATTGAGGATCATCTAAAAATGGCTCACTAATCAGTAAACGACCTTTTTGAGGTTCGATAAAATTGGGGGTAACGTTAAATAAATCCAATGCTTGTAATATTTTGTTCTGTAAAAATAAGTATTTACTCAAATGAAATCTTAAATAATTACCTATCAAACATCAGCAAATTGATTTTTATTTTTACTTAATATTGCCAATAGTATGAGCACAACACATAAAGATATTGCCAGCCTTAGGGTTGATTATGCCCTAAAAACTTTTGATGAAACACATGTAATCAAAAATCCGTATGAGCAATTTGCTGTTTGGCTTGATGAGGCCATACATGCTTGCACGCTCGAACCAAATGCCATGACAATTGCAACAGTTAAACCCGATGGAAAACCAACTGCCCGAGTGGTATTGCTTAAAGGATTTAGCGACAAAGGATTTGTGTTTTTTACCAATTATGAAAGTGATAAAGGTGTTGAAATTGATGCCAATCCAAATGTATGTTTGGTATTTTGCTGGCTTGAATTACAACGACAAGTAAGGATTGAAGGTGTTGCCAAAAAAATATCAGTTAAAGAATCGGATGAGTATTTTCACTCGCGCCCACATGGCAGCAAAATTGGAGCTCATGCATCGCCTCAAAGCCGTGTAATAAAAAACCGTGAAGAGCTTGAACAACGATTTGCCGAATTTGAAAAACTTTTTTCAGAAAAACCCATGATACGCCCGCATCACTGGGGAGGCTATATGATTGAGCCAACATCAATAGAATTTTGGCAAGGTAGACAAAGCCGCATGCACGACCGTTTTTTATACAATTTGATATCTGAAAACAATTGGCAAATTGCCCGTTTAGCCCCTTAAACAATCATTTTTATTAGCTTATTTGTTGCCTTTTCTAAGATAATTTCGCTTTATTTGCAGTATCATAGCAAGTTTTTACAATGCAGAATATTGTACTTTCCTTTTTAACAGCACTATTGGTGGTAATCTTCGGAATACCATCTATTATTACTGTTGCCAAGCTAAAAGGATTATATGATAAGCCAAATAACCGCAAGCTTCACACCGAAAAAATCCCTCGTTTAGGTGGTGTTGCCATAATTGCCGGCTTTGCCATTGCTTCAAGTATTTGGGGTATACCCGATAATATGGGAAGACTTCAATACCTTCAGGCTGCAGTTGTCATACTATTTTTCTTAGGATTGAAAGACGACATCATTATGTTGTCGCCAGTAAAAAAACTCATCAGTCAGTTATTTGCCACAGCATTAACAATTGTTGGTGAAGATATTAGAATTACTAGTTTTTACGGGCTGTTTGGTTTGTATGAAATTCCTATTTGGGCCAGTTATGCACTTACGCTTTTTACGATTGTAGTGATTACAAACTCATTTAACTTGATTGACGGAGTTGATGGTTTGGCAGGAGGTTTAGGATTTATCATTTCGGTAACTTTTGGCTTGTGGTTTAATTTTATTGATCAGCCAGGTTGGTCGATTCTTGCATTTGCTTTGGCTGGAGCATTACTAGGTTTTTTAGTATTTAATTTTAACCCTGCAAAAATTTTTATGGGCGATGCCGGCTCTCTCACAAGTGGATTTTTAATTGCTGTGTTTGCCATTCGCTTTATTGAGTTTAACAGTCCTTTAGCCGAAAATTCGTATAAACTTCTTTCGGCACCGGCAATTGCTGTTGCCATTTTAATCATACCATTGTTTGATACGCTGCGTGTTTTTATTATTCGGATGATGAAACGAAAATCACCTTTCGTAGCCGATAACAATCATCTTCATCATTCATTGCTTCGCATCGGACTTGGCCATAAAGAAGTTTCGTTGGTGATGTACATTATTAATGTGCTGTTTGTATTGATTGCTTTTATGATAAAGGATAGCAATACATTAACCATTTTGGTTATTGTTGGCACACTTGCATTTGTACTATCACAAATTCCGGTTTATATTTTTAATCATCGGATTATTGATCTCGAAGCTGACCACAAAATACCGCTGTCAAAGCAAATTGAAGAGCAGTTTAAATCTAAAGAAGTTAACAATTAACATTCCTTCTCAAGCAAATAATTTTTTAGTTTATTAAACGCTATTGCTCTGTGGCTGATTTTGTTTTTTTCGTTCATATCCATTTCGGCAAGAGTGATTGAATAGCTATCGGGCATAAAAATAGGATCGTAACCAAACCCTTTAGTTCCTTTCTTTTCGGTGATAATTTCACCACAAAGTTCTCCTTCAAAAAAAGATTCAACACCATCAATTATTAAACTAATAACGGTAACAAATTTTGCTCTTCGGTTTGATATTCCATCTAATTTTTTGAGCAATAAATTCATGTTGTCATCGGCATTTTTTTGTTCGCCTGCATAGCGTGCCGAAAATACACCGGGTTCATTATTCAATGACTCAACCAATAAACCGGTATCATCAGCAAAACAATTCATTTTATAATTACTGAAAATAAAATTGCTTTTGATACTCGCATTTTCTCTGAGGGTATTTCCATTTTCAATAATCTCATCCAAACAACCAATTTCATCAAGTGATTGAATAGACATGGAGTTGCCAATAAGTTGAGCAATCTCTTTGGTTTTATTTAAATTATGAGAAGCAAAAACTAAGTTCATTTTAAATCGAGTAATTGCCTGATTGCTTGCCACAGATCTTTCTTTTTATCGGGGTTTGAGATATAAGCATTAAATGGTTCTACTTGCAATACAGTCAATTCTTTTCCTCTCATTACTTCATACGGCTTTTTGGGAATGTGATATTGTTCAAGAAATGATTCGCATCCCCAAAAAATTATTTTTTCTACCTGAAAATGTGTTTTTATTTCCTGAAAATTCTTTAGTGAATTATCATTAAGATTAAGTAAAATAAATTCATCCATTTTCCAACCTATTGCTTTTACAACAAGGTTCTCTAACATTATCTTTTCTGTCTCCGAAAGTTGATTAATATCATTGTGTACGAAAAGGGTTTTACGTTTGTTTGTTCCTGTAAACTTGAACTCATCATTGATTTGTTCAGGAATTTCGTTTCTTTTGACGGGCATTTGAAATTCTTGCTCGGTTATGAAATAAAATTCATCAAAAAGTTCAGGAATTATTTGGTTCTCATTTAACATTAAAAAAATATTACATGGCAATATCAGTAAAAATAAATAAAAGCACACAGTCGAGGGTTAAAGATGTTGATTTTGAAAACATCCAATTTGGAACTATTTTTTCTGATCATATGTTTCGTGTAGATTACGAAGATGGCGTTTGGAAAGATCCTCAGATATTGCCTTATGGAAATATTTCATTAGCTCCTTCATTATCAGCATTGCATTATGGCCAAGCTATTTTTGAAGGAATGAAAGCATTTAAAAATCCCGAAGGTGGTGCACAGCTTTTCCGTCCGTTGGATAATTTCAAACGAATGAATCTTTCGGCAATACGCATGGCAATGCCCGAAATACCTGAAGAAATTTATATGCAAGGATTGAAAGAA
Organism: Bacteroidota bacterium; assembly: GCA_947481365.1. Lineage (GTDB taxonomy): Bacteria > Bacteroidota > Bacteroidia > UKL13-3 > UKL13-3 > CAIUEQ01. Next base: position 4,311 of record CANKGI010000069.1, read on the forward strand.
CTTGTAAAAATTGATCAGCAGTGGATTCCTACCAAAATTGGAAGTGCATTATACATTCGTCCTTTTCTATTTGCTACAGATGATTTTGTTGGTGTGCGTCCTTCTAAAACATTCTCTTTTATTATTTTCACTTGCCCTGTTAATAGCTATTATCCAAAACCAATAAAAGTTATTGTTGAAGAAAAATATGTTCGTGCATTTGAAGGCGGAGTTGGTTTTGCAAAAGCTGCCGGTAACTATGGACTATCTATGTTACCAACACAGGAAGCTCATAAAAAAGGTTTCGACCAGATTATTTGGACAGATGGGCGTGAGCATAATTTTGTGGAAGAGAGTGGAACAACCAATTTGTTTTTTGTTGTTGGTGATACCGTTATCACACCAGAAATTGACGGAACCATTTTACAAGGAATAACCCGCGATTCGTGTATTAAAATTTTGAAAAACAAAGGATACAAAATTGAAGAACGCAAAATTTCGATGAAAGAAATTGCAGAGGCTTACGACAAAGGATTATTGAAAGATGCCTTTGGAACTGGCACGGCTGCTATTATTGCACGAATTGAACTCATCAATTATAAAGGAAAAGAAATGATATTGCCTCCAGTTGAGGAACGACTTATTTCAAATCTTTTGTACGATACTCTCGGTGGAATTTATACTTCAACAGTTGAAGATCCATTTGGTTGGGTTGTGAAAGTATAGGTATCTGAATTGGTTAAAAGTTGTCAGCTAAATCTTGCAACTGCTTTCAACCTTAAACATTAAACCTAAAGTGCATCACATCACCATCACCAACAATGTATTCTTTTCCTTCGATGGCGAGTTTTCCGTTATCACGACAAGCACTTTCTGATCCGTATTTTTTAAAGTCTTCTAACTTTATTACTTCTGCTTTGATAAACCCTTTTTCAAAATCGGTATGAATAACACCTGCAGCTTGAGGCGCTCTAAAGCCTTGGTGAATGGTCCATGCACGAACTTCCTGAACTCCAGCAGTAAAATAGGTAATTAGGTTTAATAATTTATATGCTGCTTTAATCAACTTAGCAACTCCAGATTCTTTTAAACCTAAATCACTTAAAAATGCTACTCTGTCGTTAAAATCTTCGAGCTGTGCAATTTCTGATTCGATGGCTGCCGATATAACCAATATTTCAGCATTCTCATTCTTCACATTTTCTCGCACCAAATCCACATATTTATTTCCATTGATTACTGATTTTTCATCCACATTACATACATACAAAACAGGTTTTGCTGTGAGTAATTGTAAATCTTCTATCTGCTTTTTTTCATCATCGGTTGCTTCAACACTTCGAGCAGATTGTCCGCTCTCTAAATGATTTTTATATTTTAACAATGCAGCCTCACCTTTCATGGCTTCCTTATCGCCTGTTTTTGCTGCACGTGCCATGCGTTGTAATTTTTTATCAACCGACTCCAAATCTTTCAACTGCAATTCGGTGTCGATAATTTCTTTATCACGTACCGGATCAATTGTAACATCTACGTGAATAATATTATCATCATCAAAACAACGCAATACATGAATAATGGCATCTGTTTCGCGAATGTTTGCTAAAAACTGATTACCTAAACCTTCGCCCTTGCTTGCCCCTTTTACCAATCCGGCAATGTCAACAATTTCAATTGTTGTAGGCACCAGTCGCTGCGGATTTACAAGCTTAGCCAGTTCGGTCATCCGTTCATCAGGAACAGTAATTACACCCACATTTGGTTCGATGGTACAAAAAGGGAAATTAGCTGCCTGCGCTTTTGCGTTGCTTAAACAGTTAAATAATGTTGATTTTCCTACGTTGGGCAAGCCCACAATTCCACACTGCATTTGTTAGTTATTAGTTATTTGGTTAATGAGTTAATAGGTTATTTAGATACCGGTTTTATTAACCAATAACTAAATAACTACTTTTATTTTCCTTTAATAATTTGCTTCATATCCGAAATAATTTTTTCGGCAAGATGGTTTGCTGTAGCTTCATTTCGGCTTTCAGCATAAATTCGAATAATAGGTTCGGTGTTTGATCTACGAAGGTGAACCCACTCTTTATCAAATTCTATTTTTACGCCATCAACGGTATTAATCGGTTGCTTTTTATATTTCTCTTGAATTTTTTTCATCAAATCATCGATGTTAATTTCAGGAGTTAATTCAATCTTGTTTTTCGAGATAAAATAATCAGGATAACTTGCACGAAGCATCGAACAAATTTTCCCAAACTTAGCTAAATGTGTTAAAAATAAAGCTATTCCGGCAAGGGCATCTCTACCATAATGTAACTCGGGAACAATGATTCCTCCGTTTCCTTCACCGCCAATAACTGCTTTGGTTTCTTTCATCATCTTCACCACATTCACTTCACCAACAGCACTTGCATTGTATGTACCTCCATGTTTTTCGGTGATATCTCTTAATGCTCTAGTTGATGATAAATTAGAAACAGTATTTCCCCGCCCGACTGAACTATCGTTCGGGCTGGCCCTCTTATTTTTTAAAACATAATCGGCAACTGCAACAAGCGTATACTCTTCGCCAAACATACTGCCATCTTCGCTTACCAGTGCAAGACGATCAACATCTGGATCAACCACAATTCCTAAATCAGCTTTATTGCGTTTTACCTGCAACGAAATTTCTGTTAAATTTTCGGGAAGTGGTTCAGGATTATGAGGAAACTTTCCATCAGGTGTGCAATACAATTCGATGATGGTTTCAACTCCTAGCGCTTTTAAAAGCATTGGTACAGCAATACCTCCGGTAGAGTTGACGCCATCAACAACAATTTTAAATTTCTTTGCTTTGATAGCTTTCACATCCACCAATTCCATTGCTAGAATTTTATCAATGTGCTTTTGTATGTAATCTTTCTTTTCGGTAAAGGTGCCAAGTTTATCAACCGGTGCAAAGTCGAAATCGTCTTTCGATGCAATTTCTAAAACTTTTTTACCAAGTGCATCCGAAATAAATTCGCCATCACTATTTAATAATTTTAATGCATTCCACTGTTTTGGATTATGGCTGGCAGTAAGGATAATTCCTCCTTGAGCTTTTTCATCTTTTACAGCAAGTTCAACAGTTGGTGTAGTTGATAGGCCAAGATCAACAACATCAATGCCTAGGCCTATTAGTGTTCCCGATACCAATCGGTTAACCATATCGCCTGAAAGACGTGCATCACGTCCAATAACGATTTTGCACGTTTTCGACCCATTCTTTATCATGGTGCCAAAAGCAGCTGCAAATTTTACTATATCGGTTGGAGTTAACGAATCGCCCGGCTTCCCCCCAATTGTTCCGCGAATGCCGGAAATGGATTTAATTAAAGTCACTTTGTGGTTTCAATTTTTAATGCTGCAAATTTAACAGAAGCATTTAAAGCAGCAAATGAGAATGACAAGATGTGGATAGATAATTTAAAGCGCTTGAAAACTTGGTGATTATTATTGTTTTAAACTAAACTTGTACCCAAGATATTTATATATCGTTTCTTAAAAGAAAAATGTTTGAAACATTAAATCATATTGATCACCAGTTTTTTATTTTGGTAAACTCAGGTTTGCAAAATTCATTTTTTGATTTGATTTGTCCATTGCTTCGTAATCAAAAAATATGGTATCCATTTTATGCCATTTTACTTTTCATACTTTACAAAAAACACAAAAAAGAAACATTATGGATTGCGCTTGGTGCTTTGGTACTTATTACAATCAGTGATCAACTGAGTGCAAATCTGATAAAAAATATCGCTCAACGTTTACGTCCGTGTAACGACATTTCATTGCAAAATCAAATTCATTTATTGGTAAACTGTGGCAGTGGTTATAGCTTTATATCATCACATGCTACCAATCATTTTGCCATTGCTGTTTTCTTAATTGGATTTTTTAACGAACAGAAAAAATGGTTTTTACCATTAGCAATATTTTGGGCTTCGTCAATAGCTTTTTCGCAAGTATACGTTGGGGTACATTTTCCATTGGATGTGATTTGCGGTGCTATTTTAGGTAGCCTTTTAGGATATTTTGCTCAGTTCATTATCAACAAAATAATTATTAAAAGCGTATGAGCCTCTGGATGTATATTTTGCTATTTGCTGCTCCATTTATTGGTGGAATAACTGCATTGCAAACGGGTTATAAAAATGAAATTCTTTTAAAAACATTCCTTGCATTTGCAGGTGGGTATATTTTTTCAATCACCATTTTAAATGTATTGCCCGAAGTTTTTGTACAACACAATTCATATACGTCATTACTCATATTAGCAGGATTCTTTTTTCAAATTATGATTGGCAGTTTTTCTGAAGGTGCCGAGCATGGTCATTTGCATACACATAAACACAATCACAATTTAGCTTTGCCACTTGGCTTATTTTTAAGCTTAAGTATACATGCATTTACCGAAGGAATTCCATTGGGTTTTATTTCGGGAATCAATAAAATTTTAGTTTTTGGAATTGCTTTACATGAATTACCTGCTGCATTTGCCTTAATGAGCATTTTGCAAACCGAACATATTAATAAAAAAATGGTGCTGGTTCTTTTAACTGTTTACGCCCTGATGTCGCCTGCAGGAGCGCTCATTGGAAACACCATGAGATTTCAATTTTCGGAAATTGTATTTAATAATATTCTCGCATTTGTTGCTGGAATTTTCTTGTATATCTCAACCACCATTTTATTTGAGAATAGCGAAAACCACCTTTTTAGTTTTAGAAAACTAATTGCTGTTTTAGGGGGAGTTTTACTTGCAATTTGTATGAGTTTTCTGATGTAAGATTACTGCCTATACCAAACCTGACTATTTGGTAATGTAATTCTTAATATTCCACTGTTATGGTTAAAATAAACAGCATTTGTAACATCTCCAGTATCAGCTTGAATTTTAATACAATTGTATTTAACACCTTTTACATAAACCGTATCAAAATAAATCGAATCATTAATTAAGTCTGCAAAACTTCTGGTAAATGTTATCGGATGATCGGTTGTAATGGTCCAAACACCTTTGCTGATATATGAAGGTGAAGCAACTCTTGATAAAATAAAATCAATTTTACGCAAAAATGTATCCGATGAAAAATAAGTACAGTTTACATATTCGGAAGTTAAAGTTAACTGCGGGCATTCGGCTGGAGCTGCACCTTTTACTGTTTGCGAAAGATAACTATTAACCGTTCCATGTCCTCCAAGTCGGCTATTAAAACTATATTTAGTTATAAAAAATATCGAATCATTACCGAGAAATGGGAAACCACTTTTTTCGTTAACTGTTAAATCATAACTCTTACTTTTCACTTCAGGGCAACTGCTACTCGATTGGCATGCTGCAAAAAAGTTAATTATTAAAAAGAGAAATAATATTGTTTGAAAAAACTTTTGCATATTCAAATATAGTTATTGAATGAATTATTTAGGGTTGTCAAATATTAATTATTAAAATATATATCTCGCTTCCATTCGCCCAACATGAATAATATTTGTCCCTTCTGATTTTCTTCCATCATACATCAAATTCACCATTAGGTTACTGCCCAAACGCTGTTGTAAACTGATGTTCCAAACAGCATTTTGCCCAACAGTAAAACCATTAAGCATATCATATACCACCGGACTGGAAATATTTGCACCATCTTTACTGCTTAACGAAACTGTGTAACTACTGTATTTTGCATTAATAACTCCGGTGCTGCTGATGTTATATCTAATTTCTCCTCCTAACTCACGATTGGTTGCAAATTGATTACCGAAATCGTAAGCATTTTTACCTTCGAAATAACTCATTAAAAAAGTTGCTCTAAAGTTTTGACTTACTTGATAAATCAATCGGGGCTTAAAATCACGATATGAATAATAATAATTATTATCTTTAAAATAATCAGAAAAATAACCGCGAATACCATAATTAAAACTACTCGAAATTCCCCATGTATTTGTAAAATTCCATCTCACATTTACTCCTTGCTCTTCCCGATGTTTGGAGTCGAAACCATTGGTTTGAAAAACTTTACTCTTGTTATCCTGATAATTAATATCAAACCCAAAAGTTGGATCTGTACGATTAAAAAACAACGTATTTCTAACTGATGACGAAAGTGAAATCAGCTCACTATCCAAAACATTTAACACAAACGGGTTGATAAAATCAAGATTATTTAATGCTGTTGTCTTCCTGTCAATTCGTAATCCTGTTTGATTATTCCAGCGGGAAATAAATTTCAATAATCCATTTTTATTATTCCAAATTGCCGATGGATTTATATTTAATGTTTGGTTAAACTGATTGCTGTTTGTTCGAATGGTGGAAGTAGTTGGCAAAACGATTTTGATATAATTGGCTTGGTTTTTTTCGATAAATGAAGCGGGAACAAATTCATCCAATTCTTGTTTGCCGTTGTTGTTAAAATCTTTCCAAACATAAACGCCTTGTCCAACAGGCACCTCAATATATTGGTAGTCTTTACGCAATTCATTACCCGAACCAAGTTGCAAATAGGTATTTGCACTGAATACTTTTTTAAAGAAACGATAATCATATTCTATTCGTGAAAGTATGGTTCGCTCGGGTTTTAGTTTTGTAAAACTGGTGTCTCTCACTTCAAAATCGCGATACGTAAAAGTACCTGTTAATCTGTTATTATTTTGTTGCAACCATTCAATACCTGAGTTAAAATTTCGTCCAACCGAAACACTTCTATAATCTTTGTTATAAGGTAAAAAATCTTCACGTTGTGTTAAATCAACTTTGTATTTCAATTTGGAAGAGTCGGCCGTTTTTGTATATACCGTCATTTGATTATAAAAAAAACTTCCGTTAAGCAAAGAATCATCGGCACGTTTAAAACTACTTTTTTCGGTTTCGTATTTAACACCCGAAATCAAATTCAATACCCTTCTGCTTAAATCAACTTTATATCGCGACACATCATTGTTTAAAGTTATTGATGTTGTTTTGTTTGTGCTCGAAATCCATTCAGCTTCTGTATTCATCATGCTTTTGCCAAACATTAAATTAGCTCCTGCAAAATTCTGTAATCCGTTAAACAATGAAGCTCGGTCGTAATAACTTACTTGATAATAAACATTGCCAACACTATTTTTATTTAATGATGTTTTTGCCGACAAAATATTTTCTGTAAAACCTGTATCCTGAACCGTTTGATTATTTAACTGACGATGCCATGTTCTGTCAAATTCAACATTGCGATAACGCTCAACGTACCTGAAATTTTTATCTACAAATTCGTAACTGGCATCGGTTTTAATGTTCCAAAAATTCAAAGCTTTATTTTCGAGAGGAATCATATTTGTTCCACCTACTTTTACTCCATAACCGCCATTATTGGTTTTATCCAAATCAGAAAATAAATTTTTATCGTAATCGCTTCGTGCAATTTCTATAGTAAGTGTCGTATTTTTTATTGCAAAAATATCGGCACCTAAAGAGAGCATTTGCATTCGCTTGGGACTTACCAAAAGCGTAACAGGCTCGTAGTCGCCTTGTTTTGCTCCAATTGCCGAAGGTGCCACCCACTGAAAAACTCGTCCATTGGCAGCAGTTTGAGAAAGTATATAATTCCCTTTACCGGCACCAACATTTGAAAATTTCAATTCATAAAAAACCGAGTCTGAATTTGGGTCGTTTGTGTAAACATAAACTCCTGGATAAACGATCGACACATTTACCGAATCAATTTTGCGATAAAGTATTTTGCTTTTCGAAAATACATTTGTTTTTATTGCGCTTGGTGATAATGCCTGATCGATATTATTGCCAACTGATGCAAGAATAGCCTTATCGCTATCTGTAAGATTTTGAAGCAATGGTTGTGATTTATTATCTTGTTCCAAAAAATAATTAGCACGCAAACGGTAATAATTTTTTTGTTCGAATTCGGTATTGAGATGATAAATAGAACGTGAAAAATTTTTATCTGAATACTGAAACTCAATCACAATACGACTGTATTGAGTTATCACATGCTTTGCCATAAAAGTAATATCGCCCGAATTGTAATCAATTACATAATCATTTTGTTCACCTCGAATCATTTTTTCTCCATCCAAATAAACCGTTTCTGTTCCCGAAATAAGTACAATGTACGTTTCGCCATTTGAACCGTTAAGTCTGTATGGACCTTGATTTCCTTCTATTCCATTAATTACATTTCGAGCAAAACGTCCTCGCGAAATAGCTACATCGGCACCTACGTGTAATGCTGTGTTTTTTCCGGTATTGATTAATGTATTGATTTGCCCTCCTCTTGATTTTTTAAAATAGTTTAGAAAATAACTATTTGCAGGTCGAGCCATTTCAAAATCTCCAACAACCAATTTTGTATTTTTTTTACTAAGCTGAATAAACACTTTATCAAAATCTTGTAATTGCTGAGTGTTGCCTTCGGGTTGAATCGGATTATTTTCATCACTAATTGCGGCTATCACATCAATGTCGTTATTTATTTTACCTGCTAATTGCAAATTTAAATTCGAATTAAGTACTACATTTTGATTGTTACCAAATGCCAAACCACGTGATAAACTTCCGTTCATTTTTAAGCCGTCATTTTTAAAAATATCATTTGTGTTTATTCCTCCCGGAGTGTATAAAAAAGGATTTTTTATTTCGATGAATTCTTGTTGCCTCATTCGTGAGTCTTTGTGAACGTATGGCTTTGTTATATCTAATAATAATACCTTATAAAATATGTTTAACTTTTTACCTGAAGAAATATTGGTAAATATAATTGCAGAGTGAACGTAATCGATTACGTAATCTTTATTTTCAATGTAGACCTTTTCATCATCACTAACAGATACTGAACCTTTGAAAATAACTGATGAATCTAAATGAATCGTATCCGAAACAGCGGTAATTATTTTTGTACGTGTATTATTAATCTGTTGAGCATTTAGCACAACGTTG
>CANKGI010000070.1 GCA_947481365.1 Bacteroidota bacterium
TCAATGCGCTTAAAATTACCAATGTGCCAACTTTTATATTTTTTTATAAAGGACGACAAATGGGAAGTATTATTGAAACGCCAAACAAATCAATTGAAAAGGATTTGTTGCACATTATTCGGGTTATGAAATAACACTATTTTAAAAATAAGTAAATCTATATTCGCATTACTAATGCATACCGAAAAACCATTAATATTAATTACCAACGATGACGGAATAACAGCTCCCGGAATTCGGGCATTGATTGAGGCTGTTAGCGATTTAGGCGATGTTGTTATTGTTGCACCCGATAGTCCGCAAAGCGGAATGGGACATGCAATTACCATTAGCAAACCGTTGCGTTTAGATAAAACGGATATTTATAAAAATTTGAAAGCGTATCAATGTTCAGGTACTCCGGCCGATTGTGTGAAACTTGCAGTTGATAAAGTGTTGCATCGCAAACCCGATTTATTGATATCGGGTATCAATCATGGTTCAAATTCATCCATCAACATACTTTATTCAGGCACAATGAGTGCTGCCATGGAAGGTGCTATTGAAGGAATTCCGTCTGTTGGATTTTCACTTTGCAATTTTGCTTATGATGCCGATTTTTCGGCTGCAAAAAAAATTGTAAAAATTATTTGCAAGAACACGTTAAAAAATGGTTTGCCTGTTGGAACATTGCTCAATGTAAATATTCCGAATGTGAGTGAACTGAAAGGAATAAAAGTTTGCCGACAAGCCAATGCAAAATGGCAGGAGGAATTTGACGAACGCAAAGATCCGAATGGAAGAAATTACTATTGGCTCACCGGTAAATTTGTAAACAACGATAAAGGTGATGATACGGATGAATGGGCGCTTGCCAATAATTTTGTTTCGGTTGTGCCGGTCCATTTTGATTTAACGGCTCATCATGCAATTGCATTTGTTAACGAATGGGATTTAGGAGTTTAGATTTAAGAATTACGATTTTGAGATTTATAAAATTGATATGAAAATAAAAGATTCGGTTTGGTTAGGAATCATATTTGGGCTTATTGCACCGAGTATTGGTATTGTTATTTTTTACCTGATAAATTTTAAAGAAGAAAGTTTATTGGAATTTGTTTCAGTTACTATCGAAGGAAAAATACTATCGCCACTTTTAAGCTTATGTGCTGTAATTAACCTTGGCATATTTTATTTGTTTCTACATTTTGATAAATTATACATTGCACGAGGTGTAATTTTGGCTACCATGATTTACGGAATTGTGATTGTTGTTTCGAAGTTTGTGATGTAGTTTTATTTTGTTCTGAGCGGTTTTAATAAATCCTCCAATCCGTTTAGTTTTATTTCGTATATCGTTTCGAGTTGCATGCCCAGCTTGCCTTTTGGAAAACCAGTTCGTTTAAACCACTCAAGATAATGAACTGGCAAATCGCACAAAATTCTTCCACCATATTTGCCAAATGGCATTTTATCTTTTACTAAACTTAACAGAATTTCCTTATCGGGCGATTGCATATTTGTGTTATCTATAAATCATAAATCTTACATCTTACATCATAAATCGTAACTAGCTTATTCTTCCCCAACGATTGTGTTTCGAATATTCGGTAAAATAATTAAGCAGTTTTAAATTTTCGGGTTTCGATAGTGAAGGGTCGTTATCAATAATTTGCTGCGCACAATTCCGTGCAGTTTGTAAAATTACTTGGTCTTTTGCAATGTTGGCAATGCGTAAATCGAGCACACCACTTTGTTGCGTTCCTTCTAATTCTCCCGGACCGCGAAGCTGCAAGTCAACCTCAGCAATTTCAAAACCATCATTGGTTCGGCACATCGTGTTTAAGCGCAATTTTGTATCAGCATTCAGTTTATAACTCGTCAATAAAATACAATGCGATTGCTCTGCACCTCTACCAACTCGTCCTCTCAATTGATGTAATTGAGATAAACCAAAGCGCTCGGCACTTTCAATAATCATTACACTCGCATTAGGCACATTTACTCCAACTTCAATTACTGTTGTGGCAACCATAATATGTGCTTGTCCTTTTACGAATCGTTGCATTTCACGTTCCTTATCTGCAGGTTTCATTTGTCCGTGTACCATACAAATGTGGTATTGTGGTTCGGGAAAATCGCGACAAACATTTTCGTAACCACTCATCAAATTCATGTAATCTAATTTCTCACTTTCTTTAATGAGCGGATAAACAATATATATCTGACGGCCTTTGGCAATTTCAGTTTTCATAAAACCAAGCAATCGCAAACGGTTGTTGTCAAAGCGATGTTGCGTGTTTATGGGTTTTCTTCCTGCAGGTAATTCATTAATGACCGAAGTGTCTAAATCTCCATAAAGTGTCATTGCCAATGTACGTGGAATAGGTGTGGCTGTCATCACTAACACATGTGGCGGATAATCATTTTTCTTCCACAATTTAGCTCGTTGTTCAACACCAAAACGATGTTGTTCATCAATCACCGCAAAGCCTAAATTTTTAAACTGCACAACTTGTTCAATCAAAGCATGAGTGCCAATAAGAATATCAATTTCGCCATTGATGATTCCTTCGTGAATGAGTCTTCGTTCTTTTGCTGGAGTTGATCCGGTAAGTATTTTTACATTTACTTTCATATCATCCAGCAATGTGCTGATTGTTTGAAAATGTTGTTGAGCAAGTATTTCCGTTGGGGCCATTATGCACGACTGGTAACCATTGTCGATGGCAATAAGCATGCACATTAGAGCAACTACTGTTTTTCCACTTCCCACATCACCTTGCAACAAACGATTCATCTGCTTGCCACTTTTCATGTCGGCACGAATCTCTTTGATTACTCGTTTTTGAGCATTGGTTAATTCAAAAGGAAGTTTGTTGTGATAAAAATTATTGAAATGTTCTCCAATGGTTTCGAGTTTTATTCCGTTAAAAAGTTGTGTGCGTTTTAACTTGTATCGGAGCAAACGAAGTTGAATAAAAAACAACTCTTCAAACTTCAAGCGTTTCTCGGCATGAGCTAATTTTTCTGGACTTTCGGGGAAATGAATTTGTATCAGTGATTCTTTTCTCGACATGAGTTTTTGTGAACGGATAAGTTCTTCAGGAAGATTTTCTTCGATAGTAAACTTTGGGTCGTTGAGCAAACTATTGGTAAGTTTCATCAACGCTTTTGTATCAAGCCCTTTGGTTTTCATACGCTCGGTAGCGGTATAAAAAGGCATGATGCGCAAATATTTTTTCTGATCAAAATTTTCAGGGTCATCAACAGTTGGATGAGCCATATTGATGCTTCCATTGTACTCGGTAGGTTTGCCAAACACCATGTACTCTTTATTTTCTTTTATTGCATCACGTATCCATTTTGCTCCCTGAAACCAAACCAGTTCTAACTTTCCGCTTTCGTCATTAAAATCAGCAACCAATCGTTCGCTTTTACTTTTTCCTATAGTTCTGAAATGTGAAATTTTACCTCTCAATTGAAGGTAAGGCATATCACCATGTATGTCGGATATTTTATAAATATTTGAGCGATCAACATGCCTGTATGGAAAATGAAAAAGCAAATCGGAGAAAACAAAAATTCCTAGTTCCTTTTTAAGCATATCGGCACGGGCAGTACCTACGCCTTTCAAAAATTCTATTTGTGTGCTCAGAAACGACATGTGTTGCAATAATAATAGTTTATCGTTTATAGTTTTCAGTTGTTAGTTCACAGTTCATTTTAATTGTACAATATCCATTTACCCTAATCCCTAACTCCTAAACCCTAATCCCTAAACCCTATATGTTGATATTATGTTTTACATGAAAACTCGAGTAAGATTATTTTAGCGGCATGAAAAGAATTTTTTCAATTGCACTGATGTGTGTTTCGCTATTTGCCAATGCACAAACAAATTTATTTCCCATCGAAATAAAAGGTAAATGGGGATATATGAATAGGGTAGGGAGCATGCAAATTCAGGCTATGTATGATTATGCAGAAGTGTTTCAAGAAGGTTTTGCAGTAGTGGCTTTACACAATTTACCTTGTGTGATAAATGAAAAAGCACAAAGAATTGTTGATACCAACGTGTATCAGTTTATAGGGAAATTTTCGGATGGATTGGCTGTTGTACGTGATTTTAAACAGCAAAAATTTTACATCAACACCAAAGGTGAAAAAGTAATTACGTTACCAAGTGAAATTTATGAAGCACGAAAATTCAGACATGGGTTAGCTTGTGTTTCTAAGCAACTCGATCAACATACGTTAAAATTTAATCACGATATTGTTACACTAGGTTATGGTTTTGGATACATTGATAAAAGCGGAAAGCAATCTATTGATTTTATATACGATGATGCGGATGATTTTGATAAATACGGTTTGGCACGAGTAAAAATCAAAACTGGTTTTGGGCTCATCAATACAAAAGGTGAAACGGTGCTTAAACCAGATTATGCCAATATTGGCGACTTTAGCGAAGGCAAAGCTGTGATTGATGCAAATGGTAAATATGGATACGTTGATACCAACGGACAAATTGTGATAGCGGCTAAGTTTGATATGGCTTTTGAATTTAATGAAGGTATGGCTGCCATATTAAATATTTCGAACAAAAAATATGGTTTTATTAACGAAAAAGGAGAGATAAAAATCCCATTGGTTTACGATGATGTTCGTCCGTTTAGTGAAGGAAGAGCTGCTGTACTTAAAGATGGCAAATGGGGTTTTATTGATAAATCAGGAATGTTTGTAATCAACAATCAGTTTGATAATGCCAGTATTTTTAGAGAAGGCATGTGCGCTGTTTTGGTAAAACGGAAATGGGGATTTATTAATGAAACAGGTAGAATAGCTGTGCCTGCCGATTTTGACGCAGTGGGTTCGTTTGATAATGGAGTGGCTGATGTTGTTTACCACAACATTTCGTTTTACGTAAACAAACAAGGAGATATTCTTCCGAGAATAGAAAAGTAGTAATTACTTTCGTTTGATCTCTGCCAGGTCAATATTCTCCTGAAAAGTTAGCTGCAAAAAAGCTTTCCCAAAGTTGAGTAATTTCTCTTTATTCTTATCAGTAGGATTTTTTTCCATCACTGTTTTCATTTGGTTGTGATCGAATACAATTTCATTTTCAGCATGTACAATTCCAAATCCATTGTCAAAAGTATAGTATGCAAATTTTGGAGATTTAGCATTGAAGAGATTTTTGCTTTTTGGAAATTTTTGAGAAGAAAGATTGAGTTGAGCCAGAATAGTTGCAGGAATATCAATGTGTGATCCTATCACATCAGTTTCTACCCCTCTGTATTCTTCTTTTAATGCACCGCCAGTTATCAGCATAGGAATGTGATGGCGATCAGGTTCATAATTTTTTCTACCTCTGGGAAAAATACATGAGTGATCAGCAACAATAATAAAGAGGGTGTTCTTATACCACGATGTTTTTTTTGCCGACTGAATGTAAGCATACAAACAACTATCTGCATAATGCATCGTGTTACGATAAGAATCGCATACCCGATCTTTATCTTTTGTAAAAACTTTAGGAACATTTGCATCAAAAAATTCATGTGTGATCATTGAACTTAGTGTACTAAAAAATGGTTCTTTTACATAATGAAGATCTGATAATTGTTTGTTGTATGTTTCGTCATCATAAGCTCCCCAATTCGTTCGATTAATAATCGTAAAATTATCTTCGCCAACAATATGCTGAACTCCTGATGATCGCATATAAGCCTCTATATTGTCAAACTGCAAACGACCACCAGTAAAATAGGAAGTGTGGTATCCAGCATTGTTAAATACATGATATAGATTTTCAATTTTATCAAATTTTCCAAACTCAGTTATGATGGAACTTACAGGTAGTGCGGGTATAGCGTTTAGCACAGCCAACATACCTTGTTCGGTACGGTTACCTGTTGCATAAAATCTTTTAAAAAGAATTCCTTCTTTTGCAAGTTCACCAAATTTAGGAGTTACATCTTTTTCGCCTCCAACACATTCTACTACATCTGCAGCCCAGCTTTCCAAAAAAATAATTACAACATTTGGTCTTTCAGTGGTCAGAATATGTTTAGTAGAATCTAATGGATATGTATACATTTCATTTACCAACTTTTTAGCATCATTTGGTTTGAAATAAACATATTGATTGTTTTGACTATTGATGGGGTTAAATAAAATATCGGCAAAGTTCCAGAAACCATTTAAGCCAGCAAAGTTGAGTGTTGAATGTTTAGAGAAAAACACCCAATTGCGGTTAACAGGTATTTTTTGTAAGCCACCTCTTATCCCCACAATAAAACATGCAAGTAAAAATATCGGAATTAGAATTTTTGAAGAGCGATCTAACTCATCGTTTTCAACTGGTCGTGTAATCTTTTTAAGTAGCCAAATAAAAAAAAATAATTGAGCACCGATGAGCAACATCAGATTTAAATTCTCAATTGAAAATAAAGTTGGCAAAACTTCTTCTGGATAAACAAGATATGAAATTGCTCTTGCATTGATTTTTGTACCCCAAACTTTAAAAATACCCAAATCGCCAATGCAAATTAATAAGCAGATTATAATTACAACTACCGAATATACATGGATAAAGCGATTGATTTTGTGCGTTTTGTTTAGATAAATACTTACAATAATTCCAATGAGAGGTATTCCTGTGAGATAAAATGCCGAAGCAATATCCATGGGTATTGCTTTGATATTACAGAGTAAAATCTCATTCATGCCATATTCTTCAAACGAGCTGTAAAGGCTCAGAAAAAGGATTCTTTGAATGGTAAAAAAAATCATCCAAAAAATAAAAATCCGTAAATAGAAATAAAAAATTTTCAAATTTGATTAAAGATACGAGTAACTAAGCTGAAATAATTAATTGAAACAGTATTGCAAGTGTTTTTCAAAACGATAAATTCAATAGGTATTCTGTTTTTAAAAAAAGCATCTTATAAGTTTACTGAATTTGATGAACGGTGTATTTATAAAAATTTCATGTTGTGAAAAACATTCGTCACATCATCATCTTCTTCTATCATCTCAATCAGTTTATTCACTTCTTCTTCTTGCTCTTCGGATACATCAATAAAGCTTGACGGAAGGCGAACCAACTCGGCATTAATTATTTCAATTTTTCTGTCCTCAAGTGCTTTTTGCATACCACCAAAACTGGTAAATGGAACCGAAATCATAATATGTCCTTCGCCATCGTCTTCCATTTCTTCCATCCCAAAATCAATCAATTCCAACTCCAGTTCGTCCATGTTCAAACCTTTTGCTAGAACTTTAAAAATTCCTGTACGTTCAAACATAAAATCCAAACTTCCCGAAACCAGCAATTGCCCACCACGCTTGTTAAAATAACTTCTAATATTTGCCACAGTTCTTGTGGTATTATCTGTTGCCGTTTCAATAACAAGTGCAACACTATGCGGACCTTTACCTTCGTAAACAACTTCTTCAAATGCTTTATCTTGTTTGTTGCTTGCCTTTAAAATAGCATTCTCAATATTTGTTTTGGGCATGTTCTCAGCCTTTGCATTGGCAATAATGGCACGCAAGCGCGAGTTACCTTCGGGATCTCCGCCACCTGCTTTTACAGCCATGGCAATTTCTCTTCCGATTTTGGTAAATGTTTTCGACATGTGAGCCCAACGTTTCATTTTGCGGCCCTTCCTGAATTCAAATGCTCTTCCCATATTTTTTAGTTGTGAAATTGTGAATGTGTGAATTGGCAAATTAGCGACTTCACTTCACATCCTTATTTTTATTTATAAAATTAATATCATTCTTGTAATTCCTTTTTTTATTCATTCACACATTCACTCATTCACTCAATCTCTCATTCACTCATTCACTCATTCTCTCACTCACTTACCACCCGTTATCACCATCAATCATTCTTCCCAAACCTCCTAAAACACTTCCTTCTTCACGTCCTTTACTAGAGCCATATGATAGCATTCTCGATGCAAGTCGGCTAATTGGTAGTGTTTGTATCCAAACTTTACCAGGGCCTGTTAATGTTGCATAGAAAACACCTTCACCACCAAATATCGTATTCTTAATTCCGCCAATAAATTGTATGTCGTAATTTACTTCACGTGTAAATGCAACAATACAACCTGTATCTATCTTAATCAACTCCCCGGGTTGTAATATTTTTTCGATAACATGACCACCACTATGCACAAAGGCCATTCCATCGCCTTCTAGTTTTTCCATAATAAAACCTTCGCCACCAAATAAACCTGTGCCGAGTTTTTTCTGAAATTCTATACCAATACTCACACCTTTAGCAGCACATAAAAATGCATCTTTTTGGCAAATAATTGAACCACCGAGTACCGACAAATCAAGAGGAATTATCTTACCGGGATAAGGGGCAGCGAATGTTACTCTTTTCTTACCATCTGCAATATTTGTATAGGCAGTCATAAATAAATTTTCACCAGTAAGTAATCTTTTTCCGGCCGAGAATAGTTTTCCCAATAAACCGTTTTGCTGATTTGAACCATCACCAAAAATAGTTTGCATCTCGATGCCGTTTTCCATCATCATAAAACTTCCTGGTTCAGCCATAACGGTCTCTGTTGGGTCGAGCTCAACTTCAACGCATTGCATTTCATTTCCTATTATTTTGTAGTCAATTTCGTGATTCGATTTCATGATCAATTCCTTTAATAGATGCGCAAAAGTATGCATTTGGTTCGAAGAAAAAACAGGCTAATAAATTTTAGATTTGATATATTTATTTTGACCGTTTTTTTGTTTTTGTTATCATTGCAATCATGAAAAAAATAATAAGCCTTACAATTTATCTCCTTTGCTTTAACTCTATCATTTTTGCTCAGGAAACAAAACCTTCGGAAACGGTTAAGCAATGGAAATCGAAATTTCAATCTGGTATAAACATTAATCAGGCAAGCTTTAGCGATAATTGGAAATCGGGTGGAGTGAACTCAGTTTCGTGGAATGCGTTGTTAAATTATAACCTCAATTTTAATAACGAGTATTTTGAGTGGACAAATGATTTCCAATCGAATTATGGTAATGTGAAAAACAAAGATCAAGGGATGAGAAAAAATTCGGATCGCATTTTTTTTGATTCAAAACTATCTTATAAAATTTCAAAATCATGGCGACTTTTTGGCTCGGCAAACTTTATGTCACAATTCGATAATGGATTTGATTACTCTAAAAAATCGGTATTAGACGGAAGCGATTCATCAATAAAAATTTCAGGATTTTTTGCTCCTGCTTATTTAACAGAAGCTGTCGGATTTGAGTATAAACCTATCGATTGGTTTTCTGCTCAAATAGGTGTGGGCGCATTACGTCAAACTTTTGTAACCGATCAGTCGTTGTATGATATTTCGGGTAAAACATCTTTGTATGGAGTTGATAAAGGACAGAATATACGTAACCAATTCGTGTTTCAGTTTGTTGCCGAATTCAATAAGGAAGTGATGAAAAACATTACCGTAAAAGCTCGCTATGCAGGCATTGCCGATTATCAGAAACTAAACTCACAAGGTTTTGTTCATCGACTTGATTTGAACATTTTGGCCAAAGTAAATAAATACATTAATACAAGCATTGGTACTGTTGTACTATATGATTACGACCAAGATAAAAACGTACAATATTCACAATTGCTTTCAATTGGTTTCCTTTATACCTTAAAGAATTATGAAGAGAAATAGCATATATTTGTTGTGTTAATTGTGATGCAACAAATATTTATTTGATCTTTAAAACACTGCTCAATATTCTGCTCAAAGCCTATTTTTAACAAAAACAGATTCTGCTCAACACGTTAGACTAATTTTTTTAGAGCAGAATTGATTTACAGAAAAGTAATTTCTTTTATTATTCTTATCGTACTTGTAACAAAATTACAAGCGCAAACGCTTAATTTTTATTACGGTAATATACATTCGCATTCTTCATACTCTGACGGAAATAAAGACAGTGCTACAACAGGTTACAGTCGTCCCTATCAGGATTTTCAATATGCTAAAACTGCACAGCATTTCGATTTTTTAGGAATTTCAGAACACAATCATTCAAGTGCAGGAATGGCAAAAGTGTATTACAATATGGGACTTTCGCAAGCCGATAGTGCTAATGTAAATGGAACTTTTGTGTGCATGTATGGAATGGAATACGGAGTTATTGGTCCTCCCGGTGGACACATGTTGATTTATGGTTACAATCAACTGATAGGTTGGGATACGATAAGTTTATTACCCAATTATTCTGTATACAATTCGAAATTAGATTACACTTCGTTGTTTCAAAAAATTGCTGCTACTCCTGGAGCATTTGCAACAATGGCTCATCCCGATATTCCCGATTACGATAGTTTATATTTTAGAAATTACAATGTATTTGCCGACAGTGCATTTGTAGGTTGTGCAATTCGTTCGGGGCCGGCATTTAGCGTTGATACTTCTTATGCCGATCCTTCAACTTCTACCTATGAGGTTCGATATAAAGATGCTTTAAAAAAAGGATATCATGTGGGTGCAATTCTTGATCACGACAATCATTACACAACGTTTGGCAAAATGGCTCAAAGCCGCACCGTTGTTTTGGCGCCATCACTCACACGAAATAATATAATGAATGCATTTAAACTAAGAAGAACTCAATCGAGTGATGATTGGAATGTGCATGTAACTTTTACCGTTAATGGGCATGTGCTAGGTTCTGTTTTTAACGATACAACGAATGCAACAATTTCGGTTAGTGTAACCGACCCAGATTTAGAAGCGGTATCAAACATCAAAATCAATTACGGAATTCCGGGAAGCGGTGCTGCGGCAACTCAACTCGTGAGTGTTAATGGAGTTAGTACCACAACATATATTCATTCCATGACAACAGGTTCGAGTTATTATTATTACGCAGTAATAACACAAGCAGATGGAGATAAAATATTTACTTCACCCATTTGGATAAATAAAGTGAATGTGATGCCTATAACATTACTTTATTTTAATGCGCAATACACAGCTGATAAAAAAGTAAATTGTAATTGGGCAACTTCGCATGAAATAAATGCACGCGAATTTATTATTGAGAGAAGTACAGATGCAGAACATTTTTCGTCAATTGGAAATATTGCTGCTCGAAATTTAAGCAGTTTAAGTAAATACTTTTTTACAGATGATAATGCTCCAGAAGGTTTAATTTATTACCGTTTAAGAGAAACAGACAATGACGGAACAGAATCGTTTTCGAATATCGTTTCTGTTCAATCGCCAAAAAACACACACCATATAAGTACTTATCCCGATCCCGCTTCCGACTTTATTTATGTTGATGTTTCATCTTCGCAAAACGGAAAATGTACACTCGAAATATTTAATGATAAAGGTGTGTTTATAGAAAGTCGTATCGTTCATAGCAATCAATCAACACAAACAATTCCTTTCGATGTATCGGCCTTTAAGTCGGGATTGTATCTCATTCGTTTGAATACGAATGAAGGTTCAACCTATTCAAAATTTTTACGAAACTGATTTCCAAGAATGAAATGCTATTTATAGAATAGCCATTTGCCTAGTTCTTTGTAGGTGATTTTTTTTCCATACATCAATATACCTATTCGGTAAATGCGTGATGCCAACCAAACGGTAAACATAAATCCGCCAATCATACACACCATCGATAAAATAATTTGCCAGGTGGGTACGCCAAATGGTATACGAACCATCATTGTAACAGGTGATGTAAACGGGATGATGGAAAGCCAAAATGCCAAGGTACCATTAGGGTTATTGGTAACAGCACTTTGTGCCAAAACAAATGCAAAAACAAGAGGCAAGGTAATAGGCAACATAAATTGTTGTGTGTCGGTTTCGTTATCAACTGCCGAGCCAACTGCTGCAAACAACGATCCGTAAAAAAGATATCCTCCTAAAAAATAAAATAAAAACATGCCGATGATGAGCACATAATTAAAATGTGTGAGCGCAAAAATTAAGGAGCCCATATCGTTATCGGGTTGAACCTGACTGTGCATGGCATTTGTAGCTTCGGTAGGCAAATGCATATTGGTCATTACAATGCCCGAAACCGAGCCAGTTAATAAGGTAACGAGTAAAATCCAAATAATAAATTGAGTTAGTCCAACCAACGCAATTCCGATGATTTTTCCCATCATTAGTTCAAATGGTTTTACCGATGAAATAATGACTTCAACAATGCGATTTGTTTTTTCTTCGATTACGCCACGCATAATTTGCACGCCATACAAAAAGATAAACATGTAAATCAGAAATGCTCCGAAAAAGCCTATGGCCATTGATGCTCCGCTGCTTCCTGTTTCGTTTCCGCTGGATGTGATTTTTATGGTTGAAACGTTGATGTGCGTGTCGTTTATGCGGTCGATTATTTTGGGGTCGATATTATTTTCGGAAAGTTTTAAGTTTTTTATTTCGTTTCGAAGTTGCTCTTCAACATAATTAACGGTACCAAATCCGGGCTGTTCTTTCGAATAAAGTTTGATGCCTTTTACATCATTTTTATCAAGCTGGGGAATAATTAATACTGCATAATAATTTTCTTCGAGCAATTGTTTGGCTTCGCTTTCGGTTGTGCTGCCAAAAGTAAATTCGTAATGTTCGGTATTGTGAAGTTTGGCAACAAATAATCCACTGGCATCCGAAACATAAATGCTCTTTTTGCTTTCGCCAACATCTTTGTTTAATGCAAAATAAAAGATGATGCCATAAAAGGTAACCACAAGCAATGGTGCAAGTATGGTCATCACGATAAACGATTTTTTTCGAACCCGAGTGAGGTATTCTCTTTTAACGATGAGAAATATTTTTTGCATGTTTTTATTTAATAAAATACAAACTACTTTTTACTCCTAACATCCCACTTCTAACATCCCACTTCTAACTTCCAACTTCTCATTTCCCACTTCTCACTTCCCACTTCTCACTTCTCACTTCTAACTTCTAACATCCCACTTCTCACTTCCCACTTCTCACTTCCCACTTCCCACTTCTAACATCCCACTTCTCACTTCCCACTTCCCACATCTCACTGCTACTTAATTCCCTTTTCGATAAAATCTTTTATCTGTTCAATGGTTAATCGTTTTGCAACAATACGTTTGTTTTCATCAAGCAAATAAATGA
>CANKGI010000071.1 GCA_947481365.1 Bacteroidota bacterium
ATACAAAAACATTTTGGAGTGTTTAAACTTCCACAGGAAGCCTATTATTTAAACGAAATTCCTGTTCGATTTGATTTAACAGATGTAATGGTAATTAATGCCGGAGCATTTTTACTTTGTTTGATTGTGTTAATTCTTCCGTCACGTTTTGTGATGAGAATTTCTCCGGTAAAAGCGATAAAGTTTGAGTAATTTTTAATTACGTAATTACTTTTTTGTATCCAACTCGGTTAATGCAGAACTCAGTTCCCCTTTCATCATTTCGGCATTGCGATAGCCAATAATGATTTTTCTTTTGTTGGTTTTAGGATTTGAAAATATGGTAGCAGGATAACCGCTGATTTTTGATTCGCCAATCATTTCGGCAAGCTCACCGCCATTATATTTTTTACCTATATAAGTATATTCACCAGCAGCTTCAGGATTGAATTTAATAGCAATAAAATCTTTGTTTACCAGCTCCGTAATTTCTGATTTTGCATATGTATCTCGATCCATTCTCTTACACCATCCACACCAATCGGTATACACATCAATCAGCATCATTTTCTTTTTCTTTAATGCTAAATTGTAACCCTCGTTAAAGCCAAGCCATTTTATTTCGTCAGCTGGTTTAAATGAGTTTGAAGCTAAAACAAGGATTAATATTCCTAAAATTTGTATTTTTTTCATGTGATGTTATATGAAACAAAAGTAACATAAAATTATAAATGCACTTTTATTAAATTTTACTTAAAAAAAATAAAAAGCCCCAATTCAGGGGCCTTTATTTTCAGTTTATTGTTGTTAACTTATTTCTTTTCGTTGCAGCACTTTTTGTTTGAGGCACTCTCGTCATGCTTAACAGCACATTTCTCGCCACATGCTTTCATGCATTCTTCTTTTGTTTTGCAACCGTTATTGCAACCTTCCATACATGAACCTTCGTGTGATTTTCCGCTAATACATTTATCAATTCCTTCTTCGCCACATTTTTCATGGCATTCACCTTTACATTTCGAGTCGCAAGCAATATTTTTTGCTTTGCAATTATCTTGACAAGCTTGTGAGCAAAAAGCCGATCCGGCATGTTTTACACACATTTCTTTTTGTTCAGGAGTACATTTCAATGAATCACAATAAGCAGCACATTCTTCTTTGCTCATGTTCATTACTTTGCTCATATCGCAACCACCAACATCGCATTTACCCATTTCCATTCCGTTCATTCCTGCACACATTTCCATTTTATCTTTGCACATACCTGCTTTATCAGCATGATGTCCGCCAACTACAGCAATATGTGGAGCAATAATTAATGAAACGATTGACATCAACTTAATTAAAATATTCATTGATGGACCTGAAGTATCTTTAAAAGGATCACCAACTGTATCACCCGTAACTGAGGCTTTATGTGGTTCTGATTTTTTATAGAACATCTCACCGTTTATCATTACACCTTTTTCAAACGATTTTTTCGCATTATCCCAAGCTCCTCCGGCATTGCTTTGAAACAATCCCATTAATACACCACTAACAGTAACACCTGCTAATAATCCACCTAAAATTTCGGCAGAACTAACGTCTTTAAAAACTCCTTTAAATCCGAAACCTACGATAAGAGGAACCAACAATGCAATAGCACCTGGAGCAATCATTTCGCGGATAGAAGCTTTTGTAGAAATAGCCACACATTTTTCGTATTCAGGTTTTGCTTTGTATTCCATAATTCCTGGAATCTCACGGAACTGTCTACGAACTTCATTTACCATATCCATGGCGGCACGTCCAACTGCTGCAATTGCCAATGAAGAGAAAATGAAAGGAATCATTCCTCCAACAAATAATGCTGCAAGAACTGGTGCTTTGTAAATATCGATTGCGCTGATACCAGCAACACCAACAAAGGCAGCAAATAAAGCCAACGATGTTAATGCGGCAGATGCGATAGCAAATCCTTTTCCTGTAGCGGCAGTGGTATTTCCAACTGCATCTAAAATATCTGTACGACCTCTAACTTCTTCAGGCAATTGACTCATCTCTGCAATACCACCTGCGTTATCAGCAATTGGTCCGAAAGCATCAATAGCTAATTGCATGGCAGTTGTTGCCATCATACCTGCTGCTGCAATTGCAACACCATAAATTCCTGCAAATGCATATGAACCAATAATTCCACCTGCTAATACTAAAATTGGTAAAACAGTAGATTCCATTCCAACAGCTAATCCTCCAATTATATTTGTAGCATGACCTGTTCCTGATTGTTTGATAATTGAAAGCACTGGACGTTTGCCCATAGCTGTATAATATTCGGTGATGATGCTCATTAAAGTTCCAACAATTAATCCTACCATGATTGCTCCAAAAACACCCATTTTAGTAAAGTCTTCACCTCTGCTAGCATCTGTCCAAGTCATTGTATCAGGCAACATCCAGTTTACAAGGAAATAAGCAACAATTGCAGTAATTACAATTGAACTCCAGTTACCCATATTTAAAGCACCCTGAACACTTCCTTTATCATCTTTAATTCTTACGAAATACATTCCGATAATTGAGAAAATAATTCCCAATCCTGCAATCATCATTGGTAATAAAATCGGTGCAATACCACCAAAATTATCAACTGAAACGATTTCACGACCAAGAACCATTGTTGCTAGAATTGTAGCTACATATGAACCAAACAAATCAGCTCCCATACCAGCAACATCACCAACGTTATCACCAACATTATCTGCAATTGTTGCAGGGTTACGAACGTCATCTTCAGGTATTCCTGCTTCAACTTTTCCAACAAGATCAGCACCAACATCGGCAGCTTTTGTATAAATACCACCGCCAACACGAGCAAATAAAGCTATAGACTCAGCACCTAATGAAAATCCTGCAAGAACTTCCAATGCTTTTTCCATTTCTTTACCATTCACTCCACCACCTTGTCCTACAACATACATATTGTAAAACACAATGAACAATGAGCCTAAACCGAGTACAGCTAGTCCAGCAACTCCCAATCCCATTACCGAACCTCCGGTAAATGAAACTTTTAATGCTTGAGCCAAACTTGTGCGCGCAGCTTGTGTAGTACGAACATTCGCTTTTGTAGCAACGCTCATACCGATGTATCCGGCAGTTGCCGAAAGTACTGCACCTATAATAAATGAGATAGCAATAACAGGACTTGATGTTTCAACCAATGTACCGCTCCATGCTAATAAAATAGCAGCAAATACAACAAAGTAAGAAAGTATTTTCCACTCTGCTTTTAAAAAGGCCATTGCTCCATCGGCAATATAACCTGCAAGTTCTGTCATCTTAACATCGCCTGCTTCTTGTTTAATAACCCAAGCTCTTTTCATTGCCATTACCAGCAATCCAACTATACCTAATACCGGAATTAAGTAAATCATTTTTTCCATAATATGTGTTTCTAAAATTAAATTTAAGGACGGCAAAAGTAGGGTTTATGATTTAATTATAATAAATCAAACTTAATTGATATGTAAGTTGTTGGTTTACAATTTTATGTATTTGAGTTGGTGTAGTTAATTCATCAAAAAACAGATAAAATTTGTTTGCAGAATTTCATGCACTTCAAAATAATTTTATAAATTGCATACAATTCCTATGAACCTTGAAACAATTATCTTTCTTAATACTCATTTTTTGTAACCTATCACTTTCAGCCCAAAGTGTTTTCGAATCAGTTGGTGCCTCATCAAAATCAGTTGGTGGTGCTTCAGTTTCAATAAATAATATTTGGTCTGTATTTAATAACCCGTCAGGTTTTTCAAATACTAGAAAATCACAAATTGGAATTTATTCTGAACAAAGATATAGTGAGGCAAAACTAACAACATCAGCCATTGTATTAGTTGTTCCTTCAAAATTTGTAAATCTAGGATTTGGAATTTTGCATTACGGATATTCACTCTTTAATCAGCAAAAAATTACTTTTTCAATTGCCAAAGAGTTGTCTAAACAATTTTCATTGGGTGTTTCTCTGAATTATTTTGGCACTTCAATTAGTGAACAAGAAAGAGCGCATTCTTTTATTGGTGAAATTGGTTTAACGTTTCATGTTACTTCGAAGTTAAATACCGGGATGCATTTGTTTAATGTAAATCAAGCTCGATACGGTTACTATACTAGTGAGCGATTGCCAACATTTGCCAACATGGGTTTCAATTATATGTTTTCCGAAAAAGTTTCGGCAATTGGTGAAACTGAAATGCTATTAAACCACAAATCTGTTTTTCGAGGAGGATTAAAATATCAATTTCATGAAGCTGTGTCGTTGTCGGTTGGTTTTGCAAATAATCCTATTTTGTATTCGTTTGGAACAGCTATCAAATTAAAGAAATATAAAATAGAATATGCTGCTTCAGTATATGAGTTACTCGGGGTAACGCATCATGTAGGGCTTTCATGCAATTTAGGAAAATGAAACTACGTGTTCAGAAACATATGATGAAATACTTTTGCTTTTTACTGATTCATTTTTCAGGAAATTGTTATGCTCAAGAAATACGAGAAAGTGGCGAACAAATAGTAGCCGAATTAACTGCGGCATTTATTGAAAATAATGAATCGACAATAGATTACAGTGATTTGAGCAACCAATTAAATTCATTTCTTCAACATCCCTTAAATTTAAATACTGCTACACGAAATGATTTTCAGAAGTTGTTTTTTTTAGACGAATCGAGTATCAATGCAATCATTCAGCATCGTAAATTGTTTGGCGATTTTTATACTGTTTACGAACTACAAACAATAGAAACATTGAACGAAAGGACAATTTATTATTTAAGTTATTTTGTTTGTGTTGAAGGTAATTCATCAGCTGATAAATCCACATTTTTTCAAATGCTTCAGAAAGGGAAAAATGAATTAGCAGTAATGCACGAAAATGAATTTCAACAGCGAGAGGGTTACAGCAACGACAGAAAACAACAGGGGAAAGAATTTTATTTAGGAAGTCCGTATCGTTATGTTTTACGTTACAAATTTAAATATTCCGACAGACTCAGTTTTGGTTATAATGGCGAGAAAGATATGGGTGAACAGTTTTTTGAGGGAGCACAGAAATATGGTTTCGATTTCAATTCATTTTATGCAATGATTAAAAATCAAGGAAAATTTAAAACGATTTTGGTTGGAGATTATTTAGCAAGTTTTGGGCAGGGATTGACTTTTGCAACAGGATTGGCATCACGAAAGTCATCGTATGTTTTAAATGTGCGAAGAAATTTTGAAACATTACGTCCTCATCATTCACTAAACGAGAGCGAATTTTTACGTGGTGCATCTGTAACTTATTTATATAAAAAAATGGAACTGACAGGACTGTTTTCTTATAAAAACATCAGTACCAATTTTAGGAATGGAGATACATTATCAAATGCTGAGGATGCTTTTTCATCAATAGCTTTAAGCGGTTTGCATCGCACAGCAAATGAAATTCAAAATGCCAATAATACATTACAACAGATTTACGGTGGTCATATAAAATATATTGGCAATAATTATGATTTTGGCGTAACAGCCGTTCAAACATTTTATGATCGAAATTTTTTACCCGCATCAAAACCATATATGCTTTATAATTTTAGGGGTAAGCAACTTTCCAACTTTGGAATTGATTATAATTTTTATTTAGGCAATGCTAATTTTTTTGGAGAAATATCAAATTCATCAAATGGTGCTTATGCTATTATTACAGGTGTAGTAAAGCCACTTGATCAAAATCTTGATGTTGTTTTGATGTACAGAAATTATGCAAAGAATTATCAAACAACTTTTAATAATCCATTTGCCGAAAACAATGACGGGCGAAACGAAGAAGGTTTTTATTCTGGTATTATTTATAAGTTTAATCAGCATTTGGTTTTGAACTCATATGCTGATTTGTATCGTTCGGTATGGTTGAGATATTTGATTGATGCACCTTCAAACGGATATGATTTATTTAGTGAATTGCAATTTATTCGATCTAAAAATTCGATGTTTTATGTTAGGTATAAATACGAGAGTAAAATGCATAACCTCTCGTTTACTGATTTACCTTTAAATGTTGTTTCGCAAAATAGCAGAGAGAATTTACGATTAAATTTTACCTATCCGATTGATGCAAATATTAATGGTGAAAGTAGAGTTGAATTTGTTCAGTACAACGATGCTATAAAAGGATATCAGTCGGGAATATTGATGATGCATGAAATGAAAATGAAACCTGCTAGAAATATTTCTATCAACACACGAATTGTTGTATTTAATATTGAAGATTATTTAGCAAGAATTTATGCTGCTGAAAATGATGTATTAAATAGTTATGCTGTTCCGCTTTTCCAAAATAGTGGAATCAGGTTTTATCTACTTTTACATTATCGGATGAACAAACGTTTTGAATTTTGGTTGAAATATTCGCAAACAACATACAACAATGTAAGTGTGATTGGTAGTGGATTACAGCAAATTAATGGAAATATACTGAGTGATTTAAGGGCTCAGTTTCATTGGAATTTATAAAAAAAAAGACGGAATAAAATCCGTCTTTTTTTTAGTTATAAAATGAATAGTTATTACAGTTTGAAAGGTTTGATAGATTGAAGATTTAAACCAACGCTTAATGTAGCTGTGTTGTATGTACCGATGCTATATTCGCCACCAATAATTAGAACAGCAAGCTTAATTCTAGCTCCCATGTTTACCCTAACATTTGAAATTGATCCGTCAACATTAATTGGGTCGGCAAGATTAGATATTTTAGTTTGAAAAGGGTGATAATTAGGTAAGATTGAAACTGGTTGATATTTTTCATCAGGAACAGGAACTGGGAAATTTCCTTCAAATTTCATGTTCATTGAAGAATAAGAATAATTAAATCCAACATAAGGTGTGAAGAAAAGTAATTTAGCTGACACCAAAGTTCCAATCGTAAATCCATTTCCAGTCATCGTAATTTTTTGATTGGTATAATCTATACTAGGATTAGGATTGAACGAACCAGAATCTGGTTTGAGAGAATTAGTTCCAAACCCAAATTCTGATGTGAACTGTGAATAAGAAGCCAATGCCGACCAGTCCCATATTTTTTGATCTTTAATTACAGGTATCCATTGTTTGATACTATGTTTTACACCAACACCCCATGTGCCTACTTTAAAAGTACCGGCAGCAATTTGAGGAACAAATCGAATCATCACTTCAGTATTTTTGTAAATACCAACACTAAGCTGAACACTTGGCATTGTAACCGAATACGGAACGCCACCACCCGGAGGTAATTGCATTTTAGTAACAAGTAATGTGGTGTCAAATGGTAAATTTGTTATCGGATTTGTTAGTCTAACTTTTCCATATCCATCCATTGTACCCAATGGTTGTCCACTTGTTCCAAACATGCTAGGAGCACTGCCTCCAACACCATTATTTACCCATGTGATATTTGAATTGCTTTTAAATACTTCGTTTGGATTGTATGATTGATCATTAGTTGGTACCATACATACTCCAAGATTAAATCTTAAGTCAAATCCACCTGTACCTAAAGTTCTGGCGGTGTTGTTGTTCCATCCATCAGCTAATCCTAAACCGAATCCTTTCATTAAAGGACCCATGTATACATTTGCTAAATCATTAACTGTTCCTGCTCCTGATTTAACGATTTGAGCAGCATTGTCCTGCGCTGAAACTTGAAGTGTTGACATTAAACCAGCAATCGAAAGAATTGCCGTGGCTTTTAGTAAAGTTGTTCTCATATTGATTTTTTTACAATTACAGTTATCAAATTTATAAGATTGATTCAGTAACACAATCAAATAATTTGAAAATACGTAAAATGACGTATATGTTATCTAAGTTGTTTGAAAACTTATTTAGTGCTTTATTTGCTTTATTAACAATGTATAAAGCATGTTTTGGGAGTTATGCTCCCTAATATTTTAAAAAAAAATTAAATTAAGATACTTTGGTTTTCAGAGATAAAGGTTCAAAAATTATCATCAAAACTGATGAGCAAATAGAAGGAATTCGCAAGAGTAGTATTCTTGCTGGCAATACATTAAACATTGTCGCACCTTATATTAAACCCGGAGTTACAACCGATTTTCTAAATAAAATTTGCACCGAGTATATACGCGACAACCACGCGAAACCAGCAACTCTTGGTTATCATGGTTATCCAAAAGAAACATGTATTTCGGTTAATGATGTTATTTGTCATGGTATACCTGGTGCCTACGAATTGCGTGATGGTGATATTTTAAATGTAGATGTTACTACAATTTTAAATGGATATTTTGGCGACACCAGTAAAATGTACACAGTTGGTAATATTACCGAGCATGCACAGAAATTAATAGATGTTACAAAAGAATGTTTGCGTTTGGGAATTCAACAATGTTATCCCGGAAGTAGAGTAGGTAACATTGGTTACGAAATCAATAAATATGCAACATCATTTGGTTATTCGGTTGTCTACGAATTTTGCGGACATGGTGTCGGAATACGTTTTCACGAAGAGCCAGAGATTTCTCATGTAGATGAAAAAGGAAAAGGTGCTGAGTTTAAACCTGGAATGACATTTACCATTGAACCAATGATTAATGCCGGAAAAGCCCGTTGTAAAATTGATAGAAAAGATGGCTGGACCGCCCGCACAATTGATGGGAAATTATCAGCACAATTTGAACATACCATTTTAGTTACCGATACAATTCCTGATGTGCTTTCGGATGTTGATGGAGAATATCCAAAGCCGTAGTTTGGTGATTAAATGATATAGTTTTTGAAGCATTTTTATTAATTGAGAGAGGGTGTAAAATGAACTGTGTCAAAAATTTTATATTTTTAAACACAGTTTATTATGGATACATCAAACAACATTAACCGAGCAGAACTACAGAAAAAAGTTCTCGAACAATTCAGGAGCGGTAAATCGCTATTTGGCAAAGACGGAGCATTTGCACCACTATTGCAAGAGTTTTTAGAAGCGGCATTAGAATCAGAGATGGAAACGCATCTTGATGAAGAAGAACGCAGCACAGGCAACCGAAAAAACGGTAAACAAAAGAAAACCTTAAAGACTTCACAAGGATCTGTTGAAATAGAAACGCCACGCGATCGCAGCAGCACCTTTGAGCCAGAGATTGTAAAGAAACGAGAAACGATTCTTGCAGATAATTTAGAGAGCAAAATCATTGGTCTTTATGGATTAGGAATGAGCCTTCGTGACATCTCCAATCACATCAAAGAAATGTACGATACAGATATTTCTGCTACCACATTAAGTTCAATCACCGATCGAATTATTCCTCACTTAAAAGAATGGCAAAATCGTGCATTAGAAGGAGTTTATTGCATTGCCTGAATGGATGCAATGTTTTATAAAGTACGCGAAGATGGTCGCATCGTAACGCGTTGTTTGTACAACATTCTTGGTGTAAATACCGAAGGTAAAAAAGAAATATTGGGGATGTATATTTCACAAAGTGAAGGAGCTAATTTTTGGTTAAGTGTTCTGACGGATTTAAAGAACCGTGGCGTGAATGATATTCTCATTTGTAGTATTGATAACCTCAAAGGATTTGCGGAAGCTATACAAACTATATTCCCACAAACAGAGGTGCAATCCTGCATTGTTCATCAAATCCGAAACTCGCTGAAATACGTTTCTTACAAAGACCAAAAAGAATTTATGGTTGACATAAAATCTGTTTATCAGGCTGTGAATAAAGAAGCTGCCGAACAGGCTCTTGATGTTGTTGAAGAAAAATGGAAAAACAAATATCCGGTGGTTATCAAATCCTGGCGAATCAATTGGGAAAAACTCTCTGCTTACTTCAAGTATCCAGAAAACATCCGAAGGCTAATATATACAACCAATGCCATTGAGGGATATCACCGTCAACTGCGTAAAGTTACGAAAAATAAAGGTGCTTTTACTTCTGATCTGGCATTACTTAAACTTGTTTATTTAGCTACTCAAAACATTCAGAAGAAATGGTCAACTTCTTTATGGAATTGGAATCAAACTTTATCTCAACTAACTATATTTTTTGAAAACAGATTAAATTTATCTTTGTAATGGAAATAAATACTGACACAGTTTATTTTACACTCCCAATTGAGATGCATCTTATATCTAACATCGTACTTCCAACATCCCACATCCCACATCCCACATCCAACTTCCCACATCCAACTTCCCACATCCAACTTCCCACTTCCTACTTCCCACATCCAACTTCCCACTTTAAAACTATTCTTCTTTGCTATGAATGCAAGGCAGGAATGACGAGTAAAACACAAATTCAATTCTGTTTTTCCCCAGTTGTAAGTTTTGTTTGGTTAACGAAACCGATTCGGCTTTTGATGAGGATGAAATTTTATAAGTAGGAATTTTATTTTCTTTGATCAATGCCCTCACAATGTTGTTCGATTTCATCATTCCTAACGACCAATTATCATCAAACTTTTCTTTCGAATAATTTACCGAATCGGTATGTCCGGTAACGATAACATTGAGATCGGCATTTTTTTGCATGGCTTCGGCAACTTTAGCTAAAATAAGCGATGCTTTGCTGTTATCAATTTTTGTTGTGCCTGATGTAAAAAGCAATCTGTCGCTCACCTCTACAACAATTTGTGTGCAGTTGGTGTGTTTGTAAATATCGGTGGCGTTAATATTGTTAAACAATTCAAAAACCGATTTCGAAAGTGTTTCAAAAGCTTCGCGTTCTTCGGCTTTACGGGCTTTCATATCCTTAATACTCAACTCGCGCTGACGTAATAATTCTTCTTTATTTTTAATACTGTCTTGTTTTTCCTGCAAGCGATTTGTTAATATTTGTTCCATGCTTGCCCCTTTGGTTTCGAGGTATGTTTTTTCATCGGTAAGCATGCGGTTACGTTTGGCAAGCAAAGCGCTATCGGCTTTCAATTTTTCAATATGAAGCAAGGTGTCGTTATATTTCGAAATTGAAACACACGATTGAACGATGAATAATATGACAACAATCGATACTAAACTTTTCATTGTATTGAAGTGTGCAAAAATAGGATTTAAATCGTATGTGTGAAATTCAAACCATTTTTAACAATTAGATATGAAATTTCATCAAGTAAGTTTGAATAGAAAATCATGCACAAATCTTGCTAGTGCTACAAACCATAAATCATTTACTGTTCAATTATTTCACTTCTTTATCATTTCAACATCATTAACAAAAATTTAAGAAGCAACTTATCAATAAATTTTGTAGTCTTGTTACTAATGAAAATATTCAGAACAGGTTTATTTTATTTATTACTGTTTTTTGCCAATCAGCTATGGTCGCAAACTTGTACCATGAATGTTTCGTCTCAAAAAATTTGTTTGGGAGCTACGGTTTCTTTTTCTGCAAATATTACGGGAGGCACAACCATTACCAGTTATGCCTGGAATTTTGGTGATGCTTCTACCAGTTCGCAATCAACACCTATTTACCAATACACTTCAGCAGGCACTTATACACCAACCTTACGGGTAAATTTTTCGGGAGGAGCTTTTTGTTTTGTTACTGGTCCAACAATTAGGGTTTTTGCTTTACCCAAAACCAGTTTTTCATTTACCACAATTACTACCCAATGTTTCGGAGGAAATATGTTGTGTATTAAAAACACATCAACTCCGGGTACAAGCAATGCGCCACTCGATACTGGTAATTTAAACTGGGATGATGGAACAAAATTGTATTTCAAACCTCTTAATGGTCAAATTTTTTGTCACACCTATACCGATCCTTTTGGTGGGATTTATACTCCCGTAATTGAAATTGTTGATACCAACGGGTGCTTGTCACGATTAGATAAACGTGATTCGATAACAGTTTATCCAAAAATGGGAGCGATTGATTTTATGACAACTTATAGTGTGAGTTGTCCGCAAACAGCAGTGCTTTTTACCAACCTCTCGGCAATACCAAAAACTCAGGTAAAAAGTTTTCAATGGGTTTTTGGAGATGGATCAACCAACACTACACAATGGGATACCATTACACATATTTACACAAAAGCAGGAAGCTTTAATGCTAAATTTTATGTAACCGATTTTAACAATTGTATCGATTCATTTCTATTCATCAATGCTGCATCCAATGCAATACTCGACCCTGTTATTCATATTGTAAAGAAAGGTCCTAATTATTGTTATCGTGGAAACAAGTTTGTTATTTCATCAAACAATCCGGGAGCACAAATTTGTTGGGCAGTTTATAATGGAAATATTCGTGTTGATACTTTTACAGGTGCAGTAATGAGTGGACTTGCCTACAGTTTTAGAAATTGTGGAACATACATAGTTAAAATGTATGTAACCTATCCTGGTACTACTAGTTGCAACATTCGTACTGATTCTATTTTTGATATTTTTGGTCCGAATGCAATTGCCGAAAATGATACGGCTGCAATCATGAATGGAATTCAATGTCAGATTCACGATACTGTTTATTTTAGATCACCAACTCCATATTTGCATTGCCATAACGATAATATAACCATGAGCAGGTTATGGAATTTTAACGACCCTTTTGCACCACCTTGTACAACCGATACCAAAAATGGATTGAACATAGGTGTCAATTGTAATTGGAGTAGAGATTCGATGCATGTTTGGCATTATTATACTCCTGGAAAAGAAGCATGTTATACGGCATATATTTATATGACCGATTCGGTCAGAGGGTGTTCGGATGTTGATTCGGCAGCCATGAAATTAAAAGCACCGAGTGCTCATTGGGATTCAACAACAAATCCAATTCGTCCAGGAGTTTATTATAAATCACCCACACCACGGCCCTGTATTGGCGATCCGATTACTTTTTATTTTGATAAAGTTTTGCCCGAGTGTGGTTATGATTCGGCTTGGCTTTGTTCCGACTCGGCATGCAAGCCACAAAAGTGGCTTCCGTTACCTTCATATGCAACAAAATTAACCTACACTTATGGCGGTTCATGCGAC
>CANKGI010000072.1 GCA_947481365.1 Bacteroidota bacterium
TTTCCGATTCACTAGATAAACGTTGGATTGTAAGTTCGTGTATGAATGGAGAATGTTTAGACAGTTTGCCAAAGAGCGGAAATTTTATTCCTGATTTTGGCATGAATGATTCAACTGGTTTTATACGCTTCCATGTTGAGAGCAATGATTCTGATGGTAAATCGGTAATTGTTTATGAAGTAGCCAACCAAAAAAATATGCTTGATGCAGCAACGCTTACATTTAATATTACCTATAAAAATAATGCTGCAATTGCCGAAGTTGATTGGAATCTGCCCATCAATATTTATCCAAATCCAACAAACGAAAAACTAATTATTAGCTACCATTTTGATCCTTCAAAAAATAACGAAATTGGTATTTATGATATTCGTGGTAAAGTAATTTATCGCTGCAATGCAACTGCAGATTTAACCATCATCGATTTAAAAAATGAATGCATTGATGCCGGAACTTATTTTGTAAAAATTTCGGATGGCGAGAAAACTGCATACAGTAAGTTTAGTGTTTACTAACACATTGTACTTGAATCCTATCTAATTGTATGTCATGCTGAACTTGTTTCAGCATCTTTAAATAATAGATTCCGAAACAAGTTAGGAATGACGTAGTTGCAAAATATCTCAACAAAAAAAAGTTATACGAATTATGCGGAAGCTGTATTGGCTTCTTTATTAATTTTCTTCACTAAACCTTGTAATACATTTCCAGGTCCACATTCAATAAAATCAGTAGCTCCGTCAGTAACCATACTTTGAACACTTTGAGTCCATCTAACAGGTGCAGTAAGTTGTGCTACTAAATTATTTTTTATTTCAGTTACATCAGTTACAGCTTTTGCAGCAACATTTTGGTAAATGGCACAAATAGGTGTGTTAAAATTTGTTGATCGAATTGCTGCTTCTAATTCTACTCGTGCAGGCTCCATCAATGGCGAGTGAAAGGCTCCTCCAACAGGAAGCACCAAAGCACGTTTTGCTCCGGCAGCTTTTAATAATTCGCAGGCTTTGTTTACACCTTCTATCGAACCTGATATAACCAATTGTCCCGGACAGTTATAATTTGCCGCAACTACAATCATATCTGTAATTGTACCACACACTTCTTCAACTTTTGCATCATCTAATCCCAATACTGCAGCCATTGTTGATGGTTGTAACTCGCAGGCTTTTTGCATGGCCATTGCACGTTTATAAACCAATTTCAAACCATCTTCAAAGGTTAATACTTTATTAGCAACCAATGCCGAAAATTCGCCAAGTGAATGTCCGGCAACCATATCAGGTTTAAAAGTTTCGCCCAATGTTATTGCTTTAATTACTGAGTGTATAAAAATGGCAGGTTGTGTTACACGAGTTTGTTTCAACTCTTCATCAGTTCCGCTAAACATAATATCGGTAATACGAAAACCAAGAATGTTATTTGCGTATTCAAATAAATTTCTTGCTGCAATATTATTGTCGTATAGGTCTTTTCCCATTCCAACAAATTGTGAACCTTGTCCCGGAAATAAATATGCTTTCATGCTTTTTTAATTAAATATCCAATGGCAAATAAAATTAAGTTTTAATGGTAAGCCAAAAAATATTTTATCAATTCAATTTTTATTTTTACGATAATTTTATTTTAATGACATATTTTATATAATTGCTTGAAGTTCAGTCTATATTTATAAAAATACAGCATAAATTTACATTTAATATTTACCAACTGCTTTAGCATTGAAAATAAGGAACATAAGAAGGAAATATATTTTACTAATGATAACATTTATCTCCATGTTAGCACGTACAACATATCTTCTCTACAAAACTGATATTCCATTAAACTATGTAATTGGGTCTAATTTAATGGGTTTATTTTTATTAATATTATTTTATGTCTATAGCAGATGGGATGATTATAAAATAAGTTTTTACGAAGATTTTTTTCATCAATCACAAGATATTTATGTTGTTAGGAATGCTAAATTTACAAAAGTTTATTCTGTAAATAATACCTTACTTAAATTGCTAGGTGTTACAATGGATGAACTTAAAAATATGGATATGGAAAGTTATCTTTCAATTATTCATCCTGACGATAT
Organism: Bacteroidota bacterium; assembly: GCA_947481365.1. GTDB lineage: Bacteria > Bacteroidota > Bacteroidia > UKL13-3 > UKL13-3 > CAIUEQ01. The sequence goes on from CANKGI010000072.1 coordinate 2,087, forward strand.
TTCAAATTTTATTAAACGAATAGATCATGCAAATTACAAACCTGGAGAACCCCAAAATCTTGTTATCAGAATAAAAAATAGAGAAGGTAAATATTCCGTTATTGATTTAATATCGTTATTGAGTGAAGATGGTAAAGTGTACACATCGGGTAGGGATATTACTGATTTAGTAAATCGAGAAAAGGAACTCGAAAAATTATTATTAAGCAGTCGACTCATTAATGAAACAATAACAGATGGGCTTTTATACACTAACACAAACAACGATGTAGAATATACAAATGAAATATTTTGCAAAATGATGGAATGTGATATTTATAATATGGTGGGAAAGAATTTTTGCTTTGAAACCGCTTATAACGAACAAAAGTTATGTCCAAAGTTAAGTTGTGAATTAGCAGATAAAAAGATATGTGATTTGTATAGATTCGATAAAAATAAATCTGATGATTTTGACCCAACTGTTAAAAAAGTACAAAGAAAAAATGGGGAATATTTTTGGGCAGAAATTAAAGAGAGTAGATTAAAGGATATGCATGGAAATGTTATTGGAACGATGGCAACATTTAAGGATATCACATTGATGAAAATAGCAGAAGTAGAACTTAGAAAATCACTTCACGATTTTGAGCAGATTTTTAGTTCAATTACCGATGTTTATTTCCAAACTGATTTGGAAGGGAAAGTAACCATTATAAGTCCTTCTGTATATAAATTTTCCGGATTCAAAGTAAAAGAAGTAATTGGTAACTACGATTGGTCATTTTTTGAAGATAAAGAACAATATGTTGAGATACTTAGAGCCCTTGACACTAAAACACAAATTAGTCAAAAAATCAATTTAATTTCGGCAAAGAGTGAAGTAAAAACAGTCATATTGTCGGTTAAGCAAATTTTTAATGTAGATGGATTACCTATTGGCAGGCAAGGTTCATTGCACGATATTACATTCAGTGAAATTCTTCAAAATGAGAGGAGATTATTGGTAGACGACCTTAATGAAAAGGTAAATAAATTGATGCAATACAATTATATTATTTCACACAATTTGCGCAGCCCAATTGCCAATATTTTAGGTTTAACAAAAGTTTTAAAAGAGAATAATTTATCTGACAAACTTAAAATGGAATCCATTGAACATTTATGGAAAATGGCTAATAGTTCTAACCAGATCATTTTAGATTTAAATAAAATTTTAGCAATTAATAAATCGCTTAGTACTGAAAAAGAAGAAACTGATTTTGTTGAAATTCTTCATCTTGTTTCAAATGTTCTCGAAAATGAAATAGCCGAATCAAAGGCTGTAATTACAACATCTTTGGATAAAGATGCTAAATTAATTTATACAGTAAAAAGTTTTTTAGAAAGTGTAATTTTTAATTTAATCAGTAACTCTATTAAATACAAAAGAAAAGATGTCTGCCCTGAAATTAATATTTCAACCTCGGTTATAAATAATATGTTTAATATAAAATTTACCGACAATGGAATTGGGTTTAACATGGCAAAAAACAGCAACGATATTTTCGGATTGTACAAACGCTTTAATACCGAAAAAGAAGGAAAAGGATTAGGATTACACATTACAAAAGCGCACATTGAAGCCTTAGGTGGTACCATAAAACTAGAAAGTGAATTAGGAGTGGGATCAACCTTTATTATAAATATACCAATAACTAGCAAACATGAAACACATTTATTTAATTGACGATGACCATTGTTGTAATTTTTTGAATGAATTAGTTATTAAGTCTGTAAACCCAGATTTACAAATTACTTCTTTTACCAAAGCCAATGATGCATTAGAAGAATTTAAAAAAGGAACACTTGATGAAGAGTCGATTATTTTATTAGACATTAACATGCCCGAAATGAACGCATGGGAGTTTTTAATTGAATTTGAAAAGCTAGTTGGCTCAAACAAAATTATTTACTTATTGAGTTCATCAACTTCAGTAATTGATAGAATGAAAGCGCTGGATTATCATTCGGTAATCAATTATTTGTACAAACCATTATCGTCAGAACAGTTTAATGAAATTTTGAAAGCACATAAAAAAAGATAAAGTAAAATTGATTTAAAAAATCATTTTCCGTTTCTGAGTTTTTTTCTATCTACTTCAATACCTTTCGACTTGATGTATCCTGCATTTGAGCGTAATCTAATAAACCAGAACGCGCGTTGCTCTTTATAAAATAAATTGGTAGATGGTATTTTACGCTTAAACGAATTATAAAACGCAAATGCAATAGATGTTGATTTGTTTCCTATCGAATCATGTTTATGAAAATAGATTGGGAATAAACTTTTGGTAACTGTTCCACCAACATTACAATCGGCAAAGAGAAGATACGCCAATCGAGTATCATGGTCGTTGTTATTAAATTTTGTAACTGATAAAAGCGGACCAAGTATGTTGTGTTGGCTATAAATTCCATCACGTTTTTTATAAGAATACAATTGCCATAAAAAGTTATAGGTTTTATATGTTGCCGATTTACGTTTGTAAAAAAACGGTAGTAATCCCCACGAGTTTTGTGCTATATTTTTGTCAATCCAAAACAATGGTGCTACCATAAATAACGTATTGATAGGCGATTTTTCGTAGGAAATAAATGGCCAAAGGAAATGATGACTAACAGCAGTATCTGATTTAATTCGTTGGTATAAAATTACTCCAAAATAATCGCGTTGGGTATTAGTTAAATAGGTTAGCGAGTGATAATAAACCGGGAACAAAAAGGTTGAATGTTTTTTATTGTTGTTGATGTTCCAAAATAGAGGTGTAACAGCCAAGTGATAATTATTTTTTGCCGTATCCTTACCAAAACTAACTAGAGGAAATACTGTTTTTGATTGGTAAAAAGAACTCTTGTAGGAATGATAAATTGGGAAAATAAAATGCTGTTCGGAACGGCCTGTTTTATAATTTAAGTATACTGGAAATGCATATAAAGAATATGTTTTAGTTACATCGTTATGCTTGTAATAATATAAAGGCAATAAAGTACGTGTGTGATTTTCATCTCTATCTTTATTCCAATAAAATGGAAATAGCACATCCGTTTTATACGCAAAATCATTTTTATATTTTTCAAATCGCCAACGGTAATGCCAGTATAAAGGAAAAAAAACAAAATGATTGTTGGGGCTTACCGAGTCAAAATCTTTATGGTACCAACAAAATGGAAACATTACTTTACTTGAACTTGTTAGGCTATATTTTTGCCAATAAAAAGGGGTGATATTTTTATAATATGTTAACGAAGAATCCCTAGCTCGTATTCGTTTACCACTGCCATAAAATGGCATGATGGCAAAATAGTCGCTCGAGTTAAATGTTTTTTCTTTACAGGCTGCTGAAGAATGAAGATTCCAATAAATTGGAAAAAGTGTTGTGTTGTTTGTGAGATAATAATTGCTGTCACATTTTTCGTGTTTAGTACACAGATTACCTCTCATTCGAGCAGGAAAAGTACTCGAACTTATTTTTCTGAAATAAATTGGAAAGACAACTGTGCTGCGAATGCTGTCGTTAATTATTGTTTGTTTTTTATGCCAGTAAACAGGAAAAGCAAAATGATAATTAAAATGTGGTTTGTTGATATTCCAAACCAACGGAGTGATGCCATAAAACTTTTTATGTTCTAAAGTATTCTCACCATAACCATAAAAAGGCATGAATGCAAATGAGTGACGATTGGGTTTTTGGTATTGCCAAAAAAACGGGAAAATAACATCAGTTTTAATTGCCGAATCGCGGCCTCTGAAATAAATTGGGAAAGCAGTAAATCGCTTTTCTTCATTTATGTTATTTGCACCATAATAAATATGTTTTCTAAAGAACAGGGGGAAAGCCCAGGTAGAATTTGTATTGCCATTGTGCTCGTGTGAAAACAATGGAAACAAAATGCTTTTCGATTCGTTCTTTTTTTGGTAATAATAATACAAAGGGAAAATAACAAGATGCGAATTGTGATGAACCTTATCGTTTTTGTACCATAAAAAAAACAAAAGATTATTTTTTAAATAATCGCCCGAAGGAGAGCGCGAATATTCAAACAAATCAATATCGGGTAATACTTCCAGTCCTTTATACGATTCAATTTTGCAAACAGAATCTTTGTTATATCTAAATAAACTTGGGTAGTATAAACTGCCAATTCGTATGTCTTTTTGATCTCTGTTTAATCTGTATGTGTATGCAGGAAGTAGGTGTGTGTGAAGATTATTATTCAGGAAATTCTTTTTGTAACTAAATAAAGAGGCTGCTGCTCTAACCGTGTTGTCGGTTTCTGTTTTTTCGCGGTAAAATACCGGCCATAAATGAATACTTCGTCCGCGAGTTATACCAAAATCTGCTTTCATTTCATCCTGGGCAAAAGCCCCGAATGAGGTAAGAAGCGTAGAAATTATGAGTATAAATTTCTTCAATAAAAATTTTATTTGAGCAAATTATTAAGATAAATGCTCTTGTGAAAATGATTAATTAAAACTTTTTAGTTCTTTAATTGCATTCACAAATTCATCCATATTTACTTTGTGTTTTCTTTTTCCAACCCACACATAGGTTGACGCATTTTCGATATACTCGGTAGTAAATTTTTTCTCAATACTAAAATACACATCGCTAGAAATGGCAAAATCAAAAAATGCCGAAGTGCCATCCATTACAGCAGCTTTCATGTATTCAGATTTAAGTTTATCGAGGTTAACTAAAAAGATATCACACTTATCCATTGGTACATGAGTGAAGAATATGGAAAGGTCGCCTAATTGTCGTATAAAGTCATTTCCACGCACGTTTGTATACAAGTCGTTTACGTCAAAATAATAAATGCTGTCGTTAATGTAAAATGATTTGGCAATTTTATGCGAGCCAATTACAAGGCACTTCATTTTATCGTTTTTGAAAGCAATCAATTCAAGTTGAGATTTGTTTATCGACTCTTGATTTCGGTATAGCAACTTGGTTTTGCTTGAACTGATTGTTCCTGCCTTATGTGTTTCAATATTGTTTTTGATATAATAATCGTAAACATTAGTCACAGATTCGCTGCAAGAACTCATGAAAGCAATTGCTAAAGCAAACGCAAATTTTAAAAATATGTTTCGGTAAATAGAATGCATATGACCAAGTGATTACTCAAATTTAGATATTTTGATGTCAAAAAAAAATCATTCGCCATAATACTCCACAAATTGATTATCTGTTTCGCAGAGTTTTATGCAATGAAGTGTTCCTTTGCTTATGTGAGGTTCCAGCTGATTCCATATCTCGGCAACAAGATTTTCAATCGAAGCCATTTTACCTTTCATAAAATCTACATCTTCGTTTATGTTCTTGTGGTCGAGTTTATCTACAACATATTCCTGCATCACCGTTTTTAATATTCTAAGGTCCATTACCATTCCGGTTTGCGTATCGGCAATCCCTTTAATGGTTACAAACAAATCAAAATTATGCCCATGAAAATTTTTGTTGGCACATTTGCCAAATCTAACCTCATTCTCTTCATCGGTAAATAGCGGATTATAGAGCCTGTGAGCGGCATTAAAATGAGTTTTACGTGTAATATAAACCAGCTTTGTTTTAGTCACTACTTTTATGTTATTTTATTAAGCAGGCAAATATATAAACATAAGATGAGGTTTAATATTTTATCAATAAAAGTTTATAAAATGAGTGTTTAAATGAGGTTTTGGTTGTTGATGTAAATGTGCCAAGAATCCTTATTTTTGAGCACTTAATAATTTATTTGATGATTGTAATAACAGGAGCCGAAGGTTTTATTGGTAGTTGTTTGGTTGCACGATTAAATAGTGAAGGCTATAATGATCTGATTTTGGTGGATGATTTCTCGGATGGAGAACGTGCATTAAATATTGTCGATAAAAAATATACCGCAAAAGTGGAGCGTAAGGCTTTTTTTAAATGGCTTGACGAAAACGAGAATCTAGTACAGTTTGTCTTTCATATTGGCGCTCGAACAGATACAACCGAAACAGATGAACAAATTTTTAAGGAACTTAATCTCGATTTTTCCATTCAGTTATGGAAGGCTTGTGTGAGTTATGGACTTCCAATAGTTTATGCTTCATCAGCGGCAACATACGGAAATGGAGATTTTGGTTATGATGATGATATGGCATTGCTCGAAAAATTAGTGCCGATGAATCCATACGGAAGATCGAAAAATGATTTTGATAAATGGGCGATAGCTCAAACCGAATCACCCTATTTTTGGGTAGGACTGAAATTTTTCAATGTTTACGGGCCAAACGAATACCACAAAGGACGGATGGCATCGGTAGTTTTGCATGCTTTTAATCAATTACAAAAAACAGGAAAGGTAAATTTATTTCGCTCGCACCGCCCAGATTATAAGGATGGTGAACAAATGCGGGATTTTATTTATGTGAAAGACCTTGTTGATGTATGCATTTATTTGATGCATCACAGGAAAAACAGTGGCATATATAATTTAGGTTCGGGACAAGCACGCACTTTTTACGATTTGGTAAAAAGCATTTTTGTAGCGCTCCATAAAGAACCGAACATTGATTTTATTGATACCCCTGAAGATATTAGAGATAAATACCAGTATTTTACGGAAGCTAAGATGCAAAAGTTAAAAAATATTGGATATAACAAAGCATTTACAAGCATCGAAGATGGAGTGAAAGATTATGTACAGCAATATCTTGAACCCCACAAAAGATGGTAAATAGAAAAATTTGAAAATTCAGTTTAAACATTATTGGATACTTTTAATTGCCGGATTAATTGGCTTTAGTGTTCTTGTTAAAATAGAACACAAGCGTGCTGGTGATTTTGAAACCCGCAGAAGTGAGGCATATAAACTCACGCAACAAATTGTTTACGACAAAGAATTTACTTTTATAAAAGTAGTAAATAAAATCCTTCACGATTCATTAAACCTTCAGCGAAACTGGAGTAATATTTCAGAAATTGCCGAGGATGAAAAAGTAATTCTGAATATATACCGAAACGATACTTTGATAGTTTGGACAGGTAATGAAATTAACACAAAACCCTGCTTAAACGAATTTAAAAGTGGTATCAGTTATTTGCAAGGCATAAACGGAAATTATCTGGTATTTAGAAAAACACTTGGTTCGTTTACCTATATTTTATTGAATAACATTACCACAAATTATGCCTTTAAAAATCAATATATCATTAATAGTTTTGATAAAGAACTTTCATTTATTGGCGAAGGATTTACGTTTCCAAAACCTGTTGAAAATTTTAAAGATATTACCGATATAAGTGGCAATTATCTGTTTTCAATTCAAATATTTTCATTGGCAGAAGGAACAGAATTGTTACTCATTTTGCTGGTCTTATTCTTCATTATTTATAATTTGTTTTTGATACATGTTATCGTAAGTAAAACAATTTCAAAATATTTTTGGATATCAACTATTCTGTTTTTTGCAACATTCATTTTTATAAGATGGATGAATACGTACTACCATATTCCGGCATTTTTGTACGATTACAAATTATTCGATCCTTCCGTTTATGCCTCTTCATTATGGTTTCCATCGTTGGGCGATTTGCTCATCGATTCACTTATTTGTCTTTGGTATTTGGTGTTGCTCGAAAATAAACTGAGTAAGCAAAAGATTATATTGGAAACAGGCATATGGTTTTGGATTAGATTTTGTTTTCAACTTTTTCTTTGTTTGTTTTCGGCACAGGTAGTTTTTCTTTCCATTCGCAGTCTTACCATCGATTCACAAATTTCATTCGATATCAGTAATGTTTCTTCTGTAAATATTTTTACTTATTTAGGTGTTGTAATTTGTGTGGTACAACTCATGGTGGTATATTTTTTGAGCCGCAATTTTGTTAGAACCATTTTATATACCGAGCAAAAAAGCCAATTTCAATTAATTCTGATTTCGGCAGCTTTTACCATTACATATTTTTTAGTTTTCAGAAAAATTTTACACCCCGATTCTTTTCAATTTATTATAACCATTTCGTTGCTTGCATCGTATTTGCTTTTTAAAATATTCATCAGGAAATTAAATAGGTTTCAACAATACTTTTTTGTGGTATTTATTATCTCCGTTTTTGCAGCACTTTCAATAACCCATTGGCGTAACATCAAAGAACGTGATAATAGAAAATTGTTTGCCGGAAAACTGATTACGCAAAATGATATCACTACCGATTATTTTTTACGGAATATTGAAAAGAAAATAGCTGAAGACAAAAATATTGCGGATTACTTTTTATACTTTTTTGCAAAATCAAAATTTGAGAAAAGGATTAAGCAGCTATATTTTACTGGATATTTAAGCAGGTTTGATGTAAGTGTTTTTGATTACGATACGCTCGGATATGATCTCAAACAAAAAAACAGTTACAATTTTTCTCAGGTTAACCGAACTTATGAAAAACAGTCACTCGAAACAATTGATAGTTATTTCAGATACATCGGTAATAGTTCATCACTTAAAGGTTATCTGGCAAAATTTCCTGTTCGTAAAAACAATATAAAAGTTGGTTATCTCTTCATTTTATTACAGCCAAAACTTATTCAGGATGAAAACAGATTTGATGAGTTGCTGATAGAAGGATTCAGACAAAATAATAAGAAGGTTTTTGATTATTCATATGCAGTTTATAAAGATAAGCATCTGGTTTTTCAGAGTGGAAATTATCCATATCGTATAGCAAATACTTGGGGTGAAGCTCGAGATACTTTCAGGTTTTTTACCGAAAATAATTACGATCATGTTTTATATACCGACTCGCAACCACTAACGATTGCTGTTAGTAAACCATCCGATTCAGTCATACAAGGTGTAGCTTTATTTTCTTTTATTTTCACTTTTTGTACGGTTATTTTATTTCTCGTACTTTTTATGTACACCATCATCAATGCACAGTTTTTAAAACGGTATTTGATTTTCGAAAATGCATTTGTGAGAAGATTGAGAGGTATATTTAATCATTTGCTACTTATCGAAAATGCCGATATACTATACATCCGCACGCGTATCCAAACTTCCATTTTATTTATTGTTTTTCTAACACTTTCGTTCACTTCATATTTTACCATTTCATTTATCACACAAAAATATAATAGTCGTCAAACAGAGCGGTTGATGAAAAAATTACGCGATGTAGTGGTAACCATTGAGAATGAAAATATCAGTGAAATGAACAACGAAAAAAGTGGTGAACTTGAAGCATTTATCAATCAATTGGCCGATTTGTATGATACAGATGTTACCCTTTATGATGTGAATGGTAAGGTAATGGCATCGAGCATTGATAAAATTTATGACGAAGGAATAGTTTCTGACTTGATGGATCCTGCTTCATTTTACCATTTGAATTTGTTAAAGGAATCTCAGTACAGTCAGAATGAACATATAGCTTCATTGAGTTTTCAGGCAGCATATGCGCCTGTGTTCGTTAAAAAATCAGAAATGCTGGGATACGTTCAGCTGCCATACTTCAGCCAGAAAGCTGATTTGTTAAACGAGATTTCATCAGTCATCATTGGTTTTATCAATCTATATGTTTTGTTATTTATCATCATCGGAATTATTGCTTATCTGGTTTCACGTAATATTTCATATCCGTTAATGCTTATTCAGCAGAAACTTTCAAAAACAGTACTGGGTTTAAAAAATGAACCGATAAGTTGGCAAAGAGATGATGAAATAGGAGAGTTGGTAAAACAATACAATTCGATGATCATTCAACTTGAAGAGAGTGCCGATAAATTAGCAAAAACAGAGCGAGAGGGAGCATGGAGAGAAATTGCAAGACAGATTGCGCATGAAATAAAAAATCCGCTCACACCAATGAAATTAAGTATTCAGCATTTGCAGCGTGCTTTTAAAAATAATGATGCAAATATTGAAGACAAAGTAAACCGAACTACGAGTTTGCTGATTTCACAAATTGATACATTAAGCGAATTAGCTACCGAATTTTCATCGTTTGCAAAAATGCCCGACCCTGTTTACGAAGAAATAAATGTTAAAAATGTACTGACAGAAATTGTTGATTTATACTCTCTCAATACCACAACAAATATTGTATTAGAATGTGATGAATCGTTGCTGATTACTTTTGATCGTTCGTATTTGAGTAGAAGTGTTGGCAATCTTGTTAAAAATGCCATCCAATCAATTTCTGATGAACAAACAGGATTGGTTGAACTATTTGTAACGCATGACAATGAAAGTATTTACATAAGCGTTAAAGATAATGGCAGCGGAATGACAGAAGAACAATCAGAAAAAATATTCTTACCGTATTTTAGCACAAAAATAAGTGGCATGGGGTTAGGACTTCCGCTGGTAAAAAATATGATTGAAAATAGGGGCGGTAAAATTAGTTTTAATACCAACTTAAATGTAGGAACAGTGTTTATTATTACACTTCCTAAGAACAGTACCTGATGCGAAAATTGTTAACCTGTTTGTTTGCACTTATTTTATGCAACGTTGTGCTAAATGCTCAACAGATTAATAATACACGTACAAAAATAATTACCGCTGTTTCGGATACGATTCATTTAGATTCATCAGTTATTTTTAAAGGTTCAGTATCTGTAAGTGATGAAGAAAAGGTCTACATCGAAAATAAAGATTACTTAATCGATTACGTTCACTCTGCAATTATTTTCACCAATATTCCTTCAGGTAAAAAGTTAAACATATTTTATAAGGTATTATTGTTAGATTTAGCAAAGCCTTATGTTCACAAAAACTCACGTTTAAGGCAACAAGAATTCATCGAAATAAAAAATCCTTTTTTATACACTCCGGGAGGAATAAACACAAATGATATTTTTAAAA
>CANKGI010000073.1 GCA_947481365.1 Bacteroidota bacterium
CTTTCGAAATAAGCGAGCGGCTTTTTTTCTCCTGCAACTCCATTTTATGATTGGCCTCGTTTAGCAAGGTGTCGAGGTTTGCCGATATACCACGGTATTTATCCAACTCAACATTTGATGTGGCAAGTTCTCTTTCGAGGTCAATACGCACAACAATCATGCTGTCAATTTTAGTGTCGTATGTAACAACGGTTGTGGTGTGATTCTTCCACTGGTACACATTAAAAATTGCCGAAAGCAGCAATACGATAATTAGAACTACCTGCGTGGTTTTGTTTTGTTTTTGCGATTCCATGTTTAAAATATTTATTCAAAGATATACTTACACCTTGCAACTAAAACGAGAATACATATACATTTGTGGATAATCTTAACAAATGAGATATTTCATAATTGCCGGAGAAGCCAGTGGCGACATGCACGGAGCCAATTTGATGAGGGCTATTAAAAAAGTAGACGCTGATGCTGTTTTTCAGTTTTGGGGCGGAGATAAAATGAATGCCGAAGCAAAAGGTTTGTTGGTTCACTACCGCGATACCGCTGTAATGGGATTGATTGAGGTGATAATGAAACTGCGAACTATTTTTAGCAATATCAATAGGTGTAAAAATGATGTTCTCGCATTTGCTCCCGATGTTGTTATCCTTATCGATTATCCCGGATTTAATTTACGTATTGCCGAGTTTTGCAAGAAAAAGAAAATTCGAACTGTTTATTATATCTCACCAAAAGTTTGGGCATGGAAAGAAAACCGTGCGAAGAAACTCGAGCAGTTTGTTGATCAATTGCTGTTGATATTTCCTTTTGAGGTTTCCTATTTTAAGAAGTGGAAAGTAAATGCAACTTATGTTGGCAATCCTTTGCTTGATGAGATTGCAGCCTTTAAACCCAATGCAAATTTTTATACTAAGAATCATTTAGAAACGAAGCCCATTATTGCATTGCTTCCCGGGAGCCGCAAGCACGAAATTTCGCGTATGCTTCCAACCATGATCGAGGCAGTAAAAAAATTCAGCCAATATCAATTTGTTATTGCCGGTGCGCCTTCCATCGAAAAATCGTTTTACGAGCAATACCTTACTCAAGATGTAAAAATTGTGTACGAGCAAACCTACGATCTCTTGCATCATGCCGAAGCAGGTGTAGTTTGCAGTGGCACAGCAACACTCGAAGCTGCACTGTTTAATGTGCCGCAGGTTTGTGGTTATGCCGGACATCCGATTACTTATGCTATCGGAAAAATGCTGATTACGATAGAGCATTTTTCGCTAGTAAATCTTTGCTTGCAACGATTGTGTATTACTGAATTATTGCAACACACTTTTAATGTGCAAACCGTGCAACATGAGCTCGAGCTAATATTACCTAATGGAAAGAGCCGAAATAAAATGCTGGCCGATTATGTTGAACTGAGAAATTTACTGGGCAACGAAGGAGCAAGTGATAGAGCAGCAAAGATTATTTTTGAGAATAAATAATTAATTCAAAGATTGGGCATTATACATGTCTTTAATTTTAATTGATTTTATTTTTAATACATGTGACACAGCTTTGTTTTTATTAATGAAACTGATTCTGATTTCTTCATAACCTTTGATAAAGCTTACATCTTTTGCATTACAATATATAATTACTTTTTTGGCTACATCATCGCAAAATGCATCAAAATTATTTTCATATTTCTTATATATCGCATGGTCGTTAATCTCTATCAGCAAAAATTCCCTATTTTTTTCAAACACATTAATTCCCTTACTTGAATAATCTTTTCGAATATTGGTTTCAACGGAACGTAAAACTTTTACTACTTTAATTACAGAGTTCTGAGCAAATATATTATTTGAAACAAAAAACAGAATAGCTAATAATTTTATATGGTGTTTCATGATATGATTGGTTAATTCAAATATATTAAACTTTACACCTAAATGATTTTAATTTTTACATGATTGAGGCAATGCTTTTATTTTATATTTGCCCAGTAAATGATGACAACTAAAAGTTTTGAATTACCATTACGAATTGATTGGAGTGAGCTGGATATTTTCGGTCATGTAAATAATGTATCGTATTTTAAATACATACAATCATCGCGGTTAAATTATTGGGAGCAATTGGGAATAGATGCCACAAAATACCCGAAACCATTGGGTGTAATGCTGGCCTCATGCACGTGTAAATTTATGAAACCACTATTTTATCCCGATACAATTACGTTAAAAGTTTCGCTCGATTTTATCAAGAATACCAGCTTTGGTTTTCATCATCAGATACTCAATTCGAAAAACGAAATTGTTGCCGAAGCGCATGATGTAATGGTGATGTTTAATTTTGAAAAGAATGAAAAGGTTTTGATACCTGATGAGTTAAGAAAGTTGATGGAATAGGGAAATTGAATCTCAATTTGCTCATGCAAAATCTATTTGAATAATGTCTATTTCGTCCCTACGGGACTTGATTGTTTACTATATTTTCTGCTACCAAGATGACGTCCCTACGGGACTTATTTCTTTTATGTTTTTATTTACCAAGATTATTTATTCAGGCAAATTACTTCATTTTAAAAGTACCGTAGGTACGAAAAATTGGTAATAAAACTACAACTGAATTGTCAAGTACCTTAGGGACGTTATCTTGGTAAGGCAATTTTCAGTTCATTTGGGAAAGTACCGTAGGTACGAAATATTTAAATAAGCTCCTTAAAAATATAGCGCTCATCATACTCAATTTTAAATTCATCAAGTAACTTTAAATACTCTTCCCTAAATGTAGTTTTCAAATGATGTGTTTCTTGATTAGTTTTAGTAAAAAAACAATATCAAATGTATGAAAATTACATAAAACTTTCTGGTATCAAACATCAGATTATATCATCTTCAATCAGCAATGAATAATTTGTATTTGTTTGAAGAACTATTCGAAGAATTAAATTGAATAAAATAAATTCCTGCAGCCAATCCATCTCTATCTATTCTCCATTCGTTTCCCGTAAAATCTTTTATTCTTTTTACCAATTGCCCATATTGATTGTACAGTAACATTTCGCCCTCAATCACATATTTTTCAAATTTGATAGTTACATATTTGTCGAAAGGATTTGGAAATATTTTAACATCATTTGTTTTGTTATCAAGATTTGTAATAGCAGTTGTTGAACTTGTTGTAACATCAAAAGCCTGCATACAACTTATCCCATTGTAAGTTCCTTTAAAATAATATTTGCCTGCAGTGGTTGGCAATTTTTTTGAGAATCCTGCGTAACTAAAATTATTGGTATTCACTAAAGTGTACGACCAACTGTTAAACACTGTCATATCAGGATTGAGAATACTCATATCAACAGTAGTTGCACTTGTTGTATTTCTCATAAACACATAAAACTTTGCATAACCTGGACTTAAACCTGGTCCTTGAAAAGGTATAGCATAAGTAGTACTTTCATTTGTGGTTTCTGTTGTTGGACAAGGAGGGATTACGATATCTGTAATATGAACTGATGCTTTTACAATTGATGGTTCGGTATAGGGTTTTTGAGAATTCCACCAGCTTGTAGCATTTATTAAATTACAAGTTCCCGAAAAGGGATCAACCAAAGTGCTTACTGTGCTTCCTGCCCAAACTTCAAAATGCATATGAGCACCCGATGAACTTCCCGAACTGCCAACAATTCCAATTGTTTCTCCAGCAGTAACTGCTTGACCAATTGCTTTTGTTGTAACCTTACCAGATTTCATGTGCCAGTATAATGCACGCGACCCATCCGAATGTTGGATGATAACATAATTGGCAGGTAAATTTGTTCCTGTACCCACACAATTTCTATCGAATTCGCCATCATGTTTATCGATAATTGTTCCTGCTGCAGCTGCAATTATTTCAACCGAATTACTATCCATTTTAGTAAATGGAAATGGTCCAATGGCAATGTCGGTTCCTTTATGACCATCGTAAGTTATGTTGCCACAGTTGTAATCTTTATAGGTTGTTGTTGCATTATCATGATCAACATGTGCACTTATGTAATAATAGCTGCAGTCAGTTAATTTTACTGAGGCTTTGAGAGGCCAATTTAGTAGAACAGATGTCTTTCCTGCTGCTTTTAAATTATCAATAGAAAGTTGCTTTGCATGCTCATTACATCTGCTTTCAATAATTGAATATTGCTCAGAAGTTATACAGGGATGTTGTACATCGTTCTTTTGTAAAACGTATTCTTTTTCAGATATGCCCGAATCAAAAGTAGTTGGTTGAGCAGTGCTAATTTTTGAGTAAATGAATAAGAATAGAAGTAGGCTTAAAGTAATTTTTGTATTCATGTTTTTGTGGTTTAGAATTTCTTAATGGGTTAACTCGAATATAAAGAAAAAAAATTCTGAGTTTAGAAATGATGCATTAATAATTATTAAACGTTCAAATTTCAATTTGAACAGTTGTATTCAATTTATAAAATGTATTTTAAGATGAAGAAATGAGTGGAGTGGATTATTTATAATCAGCAATATTCAGCACTGCATTACAAAAATCATATTCAAAGTTTTGGTTTGAAGCGATGATGATGGTTCGCTTGCCTAGTATTTCCTTAATCATTTCTTGATACCACGAAATTCCTTGCGCATCAAGGTTGCTGCATGGTTCGTCTAAAAGGATAAGTGGTGAGTTGCTAAAAAATGCGAGAGCAAGTTTTAGTCGTTGTTTCATACCCGATGAAAAAAAACGAATTTGTTTATCGGCACTTGTTTCGAGTTTGCACAAATGCATCATGTCATCTAAAGATAGCTTATCTATTTTAGTTTTAAACTTAAAATGAAAATCGAACATCTCTTCGGTTGTAAATTCTTCGAGCAATTCGATATAGGGTGAAACGAAAGTAGAATACTCGTGAATGCGATCGGTTTCTATTATTTGCTGTTGATGATGATGAATAATTTTTCCGGAAGAAATGGTTTGAAATCCATAAATCATTTGCAGTAAAGTTGATTTTCCACTTCCGTTGTTTCCAACCAATGCGTATGATTTATGCTCGTCAAAGTTGAAAGTAATATTTTTAAACAACCATTGGCGGTTGAACTTTTTGCCAACTTGTTCGAGCGATATATTCAATGCAATTATTATTTACGATTTTGAAAACCTTTCATCACACCACGCTCCGAACCTTTAATAAAACCAAGTATCTCATCACGTTCAGAAGAAATGTGCATGTTGGCTTCAACAATTTTTATCCCTTTGCTCACATTGCTATTATGAACAAAAAGTATGCGGTAAATATCCTGAATTTCGTTAATTTTTTCAGTTGTGAAACCATTTCGTTTCAATCCAATTGAATTAACTCCTTCATAAGAAATAGGGTAGCGTCCAACTTTAACAAACGGAGGAATATCTTTACTCACCATCGAGCCGCCTTCAATCATTACATGTCGTCCGATTTTTACAAACTGATGTACTGCTGATAAACCGCCAATGCGAGCATTATCGTCAATCAGAACATGACCTGCAAGCTGCACTCCGTTTGCAATAATTACATTGTTACCAATAATTACATCGTGAGCTAAATGCACATATGCCATAAGCAGACAATTTTTGCCTATTACGGTTTTATGCTTATCAATGGTACCACGATTGATGGTTACACATTCACGAATGGTTGTATTGTCGCCAATTTCGGCAGTTGTTTCTTCGCCATCAAATTTCAAATCTTGAGGCACAGCCGATATAACGGCACCAGGAAAAATCTTGCAATTTTTGCCAATACGTGCACCCTGATAAATGGTTACGTTTGAGCCAATCCAAGTTCCTTCGCCAATTACAACATTATCGTATATTTTGGTAAATGCTTCTATAACTACGTTTGAACCGATGGTTGCACGTGAGTCAATTTCTGCAAGTTTTGATATCATGAGTTAATTTTAAATATAAACTGTTAGAATTATTTTTTTGCAATTTGAGCCATTAGCTCAGCTTCGCACACTAATTTATCGCCAACAAATCCGGCTCCTTTCATCATACAAACACCTCTGCGAACAGGTGCAATTAAATCTAAACGGAAAATAAGTGTATCGCCCGGCACAACCATTTCTTTAAATTTTGCATTATCAATTTTCATGAAATAGGTATTGTAATTTTCGGGGTCTTCAACTTGCGAAAGTACCAACATTCCACCGGCTTGAGCCATTGCTTCAATAATCATTACTCCGGGCATAACAGGATTTCCAGGAAAATGTCCTTGAAAAAAATGTTCGTTCATGGTAACGTTTTTAATAGCCACAACATGACTTTTTCCTAATTCCATTACTTTATCTATTAATAAAAATGGATATTTATGGGGCAACATTTTTTGTATTTGAAGAGAGCTGTAAACAGGTTCTTTGTTCGGATCGTATTTAGGAACATTAACCGTGTTACGTGCTTTTTTAATAAGCGCTTTTATTTTTTTACCGAAGGCTACATTGGCAGCATGCCCCGGACGAGCAGCCATAATTTGTGCTTTGATTGGAACGCCAATCAGAGCAAGGTCGCCAATAAGGTCGAGGAGTTTATGGCGAGCAGGTTCGTTATGAAAACGAAGGTCTACGTTGTTTAAAATGCCTTCTTTTTTTACTTCAACTTTTGGTTTGTTAAACATCTTTGCCAGATGATCAAGCTCGTCATCCTGAATAACTCTATCGACAATTACGATTGCATTATTTAAATCGCCACCACGAATTAAATTGTTGTTGTATAACATTTCGAGTTCGTGCAAAAAGCAAAAGGTACGGCACGATGAAATTTCCGATTCAAATTCTTTAAGGCTCGTAATTGAAGCATGTTGGCTGCCTAATACTGCCGAGTTATAATCAACCATTACAGTTAATCTATAATCGTCAAGCGGCATGGCAATCATTTCTACTTGCCTGTCGTTTTCGTGATAATATACATTTTGCGGAATGGTAAAATATTCTCTGTCGGCATCTAATTGTTCGATACCTGTATCTTTTAAAACTTTAATAAAATAGCGAGCACTGCCATCCATTATTGGTGTTTCATCAGCATCAATATGTATAAGACAATTGTCTATTTCTAGTCCTGCAAGAGATGCCATCACATGCTCAACGGTTGAAACTCTTCCGCCATGTTTTTCAAGTGTTGTACCTCTTGACGTATCTGTTACATTATCTACATCGGCTTCAATAATAGGCTTGCCGGGTAAATCTATTCGTTGAAATTTGATTCCGAAATTTTCGGGTGCCGGGTTAAATGTCATCGTAACATCTTGTCCGGTATGTAATCCAACTCCTGTTAATGATACTGATTTTTTTATCGTTGTTTGCTTCATGAATAATTCTTAAGCTGTGTAAATTTTATAATTCGTTTTTTGTCTGATCCTGATTAATATTTTTCAATTGTTGTTCGAGTTCACGAACACGCTTTTCGAGCGAAGGTAAAAGTTTGAAATGTACATGAGATTTTAATGCGTCAACATACTCAAATGCCGGAGAACCAAACCATTTTTGATTGGCTTGTTTGATGTTGCTGTTTACACCGCTTTGTCCACCAATAATAGAACCATCGGCAACAGTAAGATGTCCAACTATACCAACCTGGCCAGCTATGATGCAATATTTTCCAACCTTTGAACTTCCGGCAACTCCCGATTGAGATGCAATAACAGTATGTTCGCCAATTTCAACATTGTGTGCTATCTGCACAAGGTTATCGAGTTTTACGCCTTTTCGAATAATGGTACTGCCCATAGTTGCTCTGTCAACCGAGCAGTTCGAGCCAATCTCCACATCATCTTCAATGATAACATTTCCTGTTTGAGGAATTTTTTTATACGAGCGGTCGGGCAGGGGAGCAAATCCGAAACCATCGCTTCCTATAACTGTTCCGGCATGAATGATACAGTTATTGCCAATCACACAATGGTCGTATATTTTAACACCAGGAAGAATGATGCAATTATCGCCAATAGTAGTGTTTTCGCCAATATATACCTGTGGAAATATTTTGGTATTTTGTCCTATAGAAACTTCATTTTCTATATAAGATAATCCACCAATCCAAACGTCTTTGCCAATTTTAGCTGTTTTCGAAACGATAGCTTGAACATCAATTCCAACTTTTTGTGATGCGGTGTTTCCGAATTTCTCAAGCAAAAAAGTAAAGCTTGCATAAGCATCGTCAACCTTTATCAATACTGTGTTTACAGGCGATGAGGGAACAAAATTTTTATTGACTAAAACAGCAGATGATTTTGTAGTATAAATGTATTGCTCATATTTGGGGTTTGACAAAAAAGAAAGAGCATGCAAATCGCCTTCTTCAATTTTTGCAACCTTAGAAATTATCGTATCCGGATTACCAATCAACTCTCCATTTAAAAGCTTTGCAAGCTCTGCTACAGTTATTTGCATTGTGATTTTTTAAACAAGTTAAGATGGCAATTTATACTTTTTTTGGATAACATAAAAAGTACTTGGTAACAGTGTGTGAAAGGGCTGAAATATTGTACAAATCAGAGGCATCAGCAATGTCGGCAGTGGTGCCATTTTTATACAGCACTTTTATATTAAAACCTTCAATGCTGTATGCTTCATTTTTTACCGAATCGGTAAATACGAAATAATCGACATCATTTTTCGAAACAGGGAGCATCTGCATAAAATCATCCTGATGTTTTGCAATAACAGCTTTATCAAATGGTAACGATTGAATTTCTATTTGAGGTAACTTTCTATCGCGCATCATTCGGCAAAGTTTGCTCAATATTTCATCATCATGATTGCACCATACTTTTATGGAAGTCATGATATCGAAATCGTCAATTTCACTATATAGCTGCAGTACTTTGCTTTCGTTAAAAAAATTATTTTTATCGGGTTTGTTGTATAAAAAATAATGAAATGCAGGACTTGCAAACAGTTCTTTTCCAGATGAAGCTAAATGTGAAGCACGCTGTAATATTTTTACCAAAAGTGTTTCGGCTGCGATAACTGTTTTATGTAAATATACTTGCCAATACATGAGTCTGCGTGCAATCAAAAATTTCTCAATCGAGTAAATACCTTTTTCGTCAATCACCATCTCATCATTGTGCACATTGAGCATATTAATAATGCGGTCGTGACCAATCACACCTTCCTGCACACCAGTATAAAAACTATCTCTTCGTAAATAATCAATGCGGTCCATATCAAGCTGGCTCGATACAAGCTGATGAAGAAATTTCTTTTTGTATTCGTTCTTAAAAATTTTGATACACAGTTCGAGCCGGTTATTCATTTGCGTATTCATGTATTGCATGAAAGCCAATGAAATGGTTTCATGGTCTACACCTTGAATAATAACATGTTCGAGTGCATGAGAAAACGGACCATGTCCCATATCATGCAATAAAACTGCTGCACAAACTGCATCTTTCTCTTCATCATTAATATCAACACCTTTGCTTCGTAAAATATCAATTGCCTGAACAGTTAAACTCATGGCACCAATAACATGCTGAAAGCGAGTGTGAATGGCACCTGGGTAAACTAGCCCCGATAAGCCTAGTTGTTTTATTCTGCGTAATCTCTGAAAATACGGATGTTCTATTAAATCATAAATCAAATCAGAAGGAACACGGACAAAGCCGTAAACCGGATCGTTTATTATTTTTTTCTTGTTATTAAGTTGTAGCACAATAAAACTATGTTAATACGTTAATTTCGTAACCGATAAAAAAGCAAAAATAGATTTTTATGCAGAATACACACATATTATGGGCAGATGATGAAATTGACATGCTGAAACCGCATATTCTTTTTCTGAAAAATAAAGGGTTTGAAGTTACTCAAGTTACCAATGGATTGGATGCAGTAGAAGCTTGTAAGACAACGCAGTTTGATATTATTTTTTTAGATGAGAATATGCCCGGAGTATCGGGATTGGAAGCATTGGCTCAAATAAAAAATTTAAAACCCGATGTACCGGTTATCATGATTACAAAAAGTGAAGAGGAGCAAATAATGGAAGAAGCGATTGGAAGTAAGATTGCCGATTATCTAATTAAACCCGTTAATCCTAATCAGATTTTATTATCCATCAAAAAGCAACTCGATAACAAAAGGTTGGTGAGCGAAAAAACTGCACAAGGTTATCAGCAAGAGTTTAGGCAAATTGGAATGGAACTTAATGATAATTTGAGTTACGAAGCATGGATTGCACTATACAAAAAACTAATTTACTGGGAGCTTGAATTAAGTAAGAGTCAGGATACAGGAATGGATGAAATTATGTTGATGCAAAAAAGTGAAGCCAATCGTGCATGGACAAAATTTGTGAAGCAAAATTATATAAACTATTTGCGTAAGCCCGATGATAAAACACCCGTGATGAGCCATACGGCAATGAAGCAAAAAGTGCTTCCCGAAACGCAAACTGATGAAACAGTTTTTTTGTTGGTACTCGATAATTTCCGTTACGACCAGTGGAAAATGATACAACCGCTAATTAGTGAGTTGTTTAATTTGGTTACCGATGATACCTATTTAACTATTTTGCCTACCACAACACATTATGCACGAAATGCATTTTTTGCAGGAATGATGCCTTCAGAAATCAATAAAATTTATCCCGACCTGTGGGTTGATGAAGAAGAAGACGAAGGGAAAAATAAACATGAAGAAGAGTTGCTTTCGGCACAATTACTACGAAATGGTTTCAAAGAAAAATTTTCCTATACAAAAATCACCAATTTAGATGCTGGCAAACGATTGGTTGATGAGGTGCCGAATATGTTTAACAATAAGTTGAATGTTATTGTATACAATTTTGTAGATATGCTTAGCCATGTACGCACCGAAATGAATGTGATGAAAGAGCTTGCCGAAAACGAAGCTGCTTATCGTTCAATTACTGCATCGTGGTTCGAACACTCACCGTTAATTGATGCACTTAAACGTATAGCACAAAAAAAATCGCGCATCATTTTAACAACCGATCATGGTTCAATTAGAGTACACGATCCTGTGAAAATTGTTGGAGATCGCAGCACCAGCACAAACCTGCGCTACAAACAAGGACGTAACTTGAATTATAACGAAAGCGAATTGTTTACAGTAAAAGATCCAACTGAAGCATACTTGCCTAAATTACATGTAAGTTCAAGGTTTGTGTTTGCCACCGAAGATCACTTTATGGCGTACCCAAATAATTTTAACTATCACGTTAATTTATATAATAACTCATTTCAGCATGGAGGCATCTCATTAGAGGAAATGATAGTTCCTTTCATTGTAATGCAGTCTAAATAATTTTTATAAATACTTATGTAACAAGCTATGTGCATAATATTTTAAATTATTTTCAGTGTGGGTTTGTCAAATTAAAATATCGCTCTATTTTTGCAGCCCATTAAACATTAAAGTTGTATCAAGATTCTGTTAGTACAAACTTAATAACAAGATTAATTAACAGAAGAAAAAATGATTCCGTAGCTCAGCTGGTAGAGCATTACACTTTTAATGTAGGGGTCCTGGGTTCGAATCCCAGCGGGATCACGTTTAAACACTTAAAACCCTTGTAAATTAAGACTTTACGAGGGTTTTTTCTTTTCAGGGTAAACATAGGGTAAACAACAATTGAAAACTCTATTTATCGTAAGATCAATTTGGCTATCCTAAAAGTAATAATATCATCTCCCCTTACGACAAAAACCATTTCTGATTATTTATCAATGGTCCTCAATAAATAAACTCATATTCTTACCTTTTATTTTTTTTATTTTTTTTCGCTAATGTGCCTGTAAGTAGGACTTGGCGTTTGATGTAGCACTTTTCCAAAGCAGTGGATATACCCCGCCTCTTATCTAAGAATTCGATAGCCCCCCCTTCGACAATTTCAAAAAACCATTTCTGTCGTGAGTAAAAAGGTAGTATCCAAACACGCTGTTTTTAGCCTATTTGGGGCAAAAAAAGCGGAGGGAAGAATTATTTTGAAAACCTCCGAGTATACTGTAAAGTCAGCCTTGCACAGCGAAACTCCTAAAAAAAAGGTGTGCTTTTTTTTGTTAAATATTCACTAGATTTTAGTCGCATAATAGTCTAATTAACAAAAACTTACATAGTATATTAGGTGTTAAAAAAATAAAAATTTAAAAACACCATTGTCGTTTGCTTTTTTCTTCATACAAACTTCACATTTTAAGTTCTGAGGCTAGGAACTTTTAAATACAATCAACACAACTTCAATAATCAATTTTTAAACCCTTTAATTTTTAATCATTATGACAAACACAAACAGTCCAAAAAAGGACGTGTACGAGATCGTTACGTCCCGCATCATCGCTAAACTAGAAGAAGGTATCATACCTTGGAAACAGACTTGGGCATTATCAGGTCCTCCTATGAACTTCATCACTAAACGTCCTTATCGTGGAATTAACATCCTGTTGCTGTCCTCTCTATCCTATGAAAGTAACCATTTTCTTACTCTTAAGCAACTCAGCGAGATTGGTGGTAAAGTCAAAGAAGGTGAGAAAAGCCAAATCGTTGTATTCTGGAAATGGCCAGATAAAAATGATACCGCTAAAGAAGAGGAACAAAAAAAAGTTGCTCCAATACTTCGTTACTACTCTGTCTTTAACATAGGGCAATGTGAGGGTATTCCTATTCACATGATTCCTGCTCCTGTAATCAATGAAAATAATCCTATCGAAGTATGTGAAAATATCATTATCGGTATGCCATTCCTTCCGTTAATTAAGCACAAAGAA
>CANKGI010000074.1 GCA_947481365.1 Bacteroidota bacterium
GCCAGCAAAAGTGTTACTAAATAAAATTTATACCGTGCATTCATAATTGGGGCGCAAATATAGGCTAAATATATTTAATGGGTATTTTAAGGCATTTTGTAAAACTGTAAACTCCAATTATATTTACTTTTCTAAATAATAAATACAATCATGAAAATAGTAAAAATATTAGGTATCGGATTGCTATCACTTATCATATTAATCGTTGTGGTTTCCTTTTTTCTTTCATCAAAAGTGCATGTTGAACGCTCAATAGAAATAAAAGCAAAAAGTCAAACTGTTTTTTCTTTTTTAAATGATTTGAAAAAATGGGAACAATGGTCGCCATTTATTTTAATGGACTCTACAAATAAAATAATATACAGTGAGCAAACTGAAGGTTTAGGAGCTTGGTATACATGGAAAGGAAAAGAAACTGGTGAAGGCAAAATTACCATCATTCAAAGTACACCATTTACATTTATAAATTGTGAAATGGATTTTGGTGCAATGGGAATTGCCAATGGCGCTTTTAAAATTGATTCGGTTAGGGAAGGTGTAAAACTAACTTGGAGTTTCGATTCGGAAGGCAAAGGTATTTCGTGGTATTTTTATGTAGTGTCGAAATATTTATATATGGCAATGGATAAAAATCTTGGTTCGCAATTCGAAATAGGTTTAAATAAAGTGAAACAAATTGCCGAAGCTGTTCCACAAAAAGAAACCGTTGCAGGATTTGATGTAGAAATAAAAAACATCGGAAATTTGAACGTACTTAGTATTCGAGAAAAGGTAAAGAACAATGTCTTTGGAAAACGAATTGGAGAATGTTATGCTACAATCGGACAGTATATTGATAAGCATAAAATAAAAATTACATCGAGTCCGCTAATTGTAATACACGAAATGATGAATGATACATGTGATGTAGAATTCGCTATTCCTGTAGATTCGACAGCTAAAGGCACAGATAAGATATTATTGAATAAATTAAATGCCACCGAGGCTGTAGTTGTAAAATATTATGGTTCATATAATAAAACTGCAGCGGTTTATGAAGCTGCAAAAAAATTCATCGAATCGAAAAATAAAAAACAAGCTGGACCTCCACGTGAAGTTTATATTACCGACCCAGGAATCGAAAAAGATACTGCAAAATGGTTAACTGAAATTATTTTTCCGGTAGAGTAATTACTCGAACGATCCCTGTAATTCATTTATTCTGTTGGCATCAAGCCTTATCAAAATAAAAAGCAAAATGGTAAAACTTAACAATGATGAACCTCCGTAACTAAAAAACGGAAGTGGAATTCCAATTACCGGAAGTATACCCAATGTCATTCCGATGTTAATAGTGAAATGAAAAAACAAAATGGCTGCAACACAATAACCATAAATACGATTGAATTTATATCGTTGTCGCTCGGCAATAAATAATACTCTCCAAAGCAACAATAGATACATCACAATAAATCCTACCGAGCCAGCAAAACCAAATTCTTCTCCCACCGTACAAAAAATAAAATCGGTACTTTGCTCGGGTACAAACCTGAATTTATTTTGTGTGCCTTGTAAAAATCCTTTTCCAGTTAAACCACCCGAACCAATTGCAATTTTTGATTGCTGTACATTATATCCGGCACCCTTCAAATCAACTTCTTTGCCCAGCAACACATTGATACGCGATTTCTGGTGTGCCTGCATAACATGCTCAAACATATAATTTACACTACCTACATAAATAATAAATGCAAGTGCAACACCAAAAACAATCAGTATATTTTGACGATTACGTCTGATGAATAACAACATTAAAATAGCAATAACACCAATTGCAATAATGAGATAAAGTGGAGGAACAATAAGTGCAAGAACGCCCATTAATGCAATCATAAATCCAATGAACAAAAAATAGCCAGGCAAACCTTCGCGATAAAGCATAAAAATAAACGAACCAAAAACCAATGCAGTTCCTGTTTCATTTTGAAATAAGATAATTGCCATTGGTAACAATATCATTCCGATACTGATGTATTGAACTTTCCTTTCAGTAAATTTAATTCGAAATCCACCAAGATATTTTGCCAAAGCAAGTGCCGTTGCAAACTTAGCAAATTCGGCAGGCTGCAATCTAAATCCTCCTATTTCAATCCACGAGTTTGAACCCCTGAAAGAAGTACCCATAATTAATACGGCAATTAATAATGCAATTGCAATTCCGTATAAGGCATAAGCAAATGCGTAGAAAAATTTTTCATCAACCAACAAAATAAGCAGGCCTATAAATGATGAAATACCAATCCATATCACTTGTTTACCATAATTCATTCCGGCATCGTAAATCAAAGGATGGTCTTCTTTATACACTGATGCGTAAATACAAAACAATCCTCCTACCACAAAAATGTAGTATAGAACCAGCGTGAGCCAGTCGATACTAAAAGGTTTCAGATTTTGTTGCTGGGATTGAATCATCTCTATGAGTTAAATTTCCGTTTAGCATTCGTTCAACTAATGCCGGTCGTGTATCATGTTTTCCTGTTAAATATTGTTCGAGCAAAATACTTGCAATAGGAGCAGCCCATGTTGCTCCAAATCCTGCATTCTCCACTACAACTGCGATAGCAATTTTCGGATGATCTTTAGGAGCAAATGCAAAAAACACAGAGTGATCTTTTCCATGTGGATTTTGCGCTGTACCGGTTTTTCCGCAAATTTCTATTCCCGGAATTCTTGCTATATATGCTGTTCCTCGCTCAACAACATCTTGCATACCTTCAATTACAATTGGGAAATATGATGTATCAACAGTACACCAATGTTTCACATTATATTCAGGATTTGGATTTGGTTTACCTGCAATTGCTTTAACAATATGTGGAGTAATATAATAACCTCTGTTTGCTACCGATGAAGTTGCATTAGCCATTTGTAATGGTGTGATACCTAATTCTCCTTGACCTATTCCAAGAGACAAAGTAGTTAATGCTTGCCATCTATATCTTCCATAAACTTTATCGTAATAAGTTGCCGGAGGTAAAAATCCCGCACCTTCACCAAACAAATCCACTCCTAATCTTTTTCCTAAACCAAAACTTGCCACGTGATCATGAAAACTATTGTATGCTTCTTCTACACGATGATATCTTGGGTTGTTTACAATACTTCGGTACACTTGGCAAAAATATCCATTACACGAAATGGCAATTGCTCCGCGAAGCTGATTTGGCGAACTATGCGCATGGCAACCAACAAATAAATATCCATGATGACAAGCATAACTTGTTGCTGGAGTCAACACTTTTTCTTGTTGCCCAACTAATGATTCAAGAACTTTAAAAATAGAACCTGGAGGATATGGTGCAGCAAGCGGTCGATTGAATAAAGGCTTTGTAGGATCGCGCAATAATTCCATATAATGATTTCCGCGATCGCGTCCGATAAATAAATTGGGATCGTAAGTTGGACTGCTAACCAATGCAAGCAATTCGCCAGTTGATGGCTCGATTGCTACAATACTTCCAGTTTTATTTCGCATGAGTTGTTCGCCCAAATCCTGCAATACCTGATCAATACTTAAAGCAATATTTTTACCTGCTATTGCTGCTGTATCAAAAGTTCCTTCTTTATATCTTCCTTGAGTGCGATTTTTCGAATCAACCAAAATATACCGAACACCATTTACTCCACGCAAATCTTTTTCGTAAGTTTTTTCGATACCGCTTATTCCCATGTAATCACCCATTCGGTAATATCCGTCAGACTGCTCAATATCACGATCAGTAACTTCACCAATATAACCCATGATGTGTGCGGCATTGCTGTGCTTGTATTTTCTGTCGGTTCGTACTTCAACAAAAAAACCAGGAAAGTCGAAAAGCTTTTCCTGAAATGCTGCATACATAGGAATAGTAAGTTGCTTTTCAAACAACGAAGGACGATAAGGAGCATATCCTTTTCCGCGTTTTAGTTTTTCAAATTTTGCAATGAAATCATTTTTTGTGATACCAAGCACTTTGCAAAAAACTGTTGTGTCGAGATTTTTTACCTGTTCTGGAATAACAGTCAAATCATAAATCGCATCATTATAAACCAACAACTCTCCTTTGCGATCATAAATTAATCCACGTGCAGGATAAATTGTTTGCTCTTGCAAAACGTTATTTTGTGCTGAGCGTAAATATGAATCATCAAGCAGTTGTAAAAAAACAAGTCGAACAATAAACACTGCGCCTATTACACAAAAAATTAAAAATAAAATTGTTCGTTTTACACTGCTATCCATTTTTCTGTTTTGAACGGAAAAATACCAGTTGACCCAAAACGATTAACATCACAGTTACCAATGAACTCATAACGATTCGTGTTAACGTTGCAAAAAATTCCTGGAATCCATATATCTCCAAGAAAAATAATATAGTATGATGAATGAGTGTCATCATTAAACAATAAAACACAAACCACACAACACCTTTTTGTGAAAGTGTTGGCGAAATTCTTCCTTCAATATCTTCTTTAGTTGTGGTAGCTTTTAAATAATGAATACGAATAAAGCCCATAAAATTTGCAGCAGCAATATGTAATCCGGGAGTACTCGAAAATGCATCCATCACTGCACCAACAAGAAATGATATAGCCACTACATGCCAAGGTTTTACTGTTACCGGCAACAACAAAATAAACGAAATATAAATATATGGATTTACATAACTGCTCAATTCAATATTATTTACAACGAGTAATTGTATCAAAAGAATCAGCGCAAAACGTAACAAATATGTGAATATTTCTAGTATCAAATTCTTATCTAATTTTTAATTGTGCTTTCAATATTTTTCTGTTCATTTTTCATCAGGTTCCGAATAATATAAACCGATGATATATTTCCAAAATCAGTGTTCAACTCAATTTTTATTGTATGAAAATTATCGCCAGCATCAAGGCTATGCGAAAAAATTCGGCCAATTGGAATTCCTTCAGGAAAAATAGTTGAGTAATTGCTTGTGATGATTTCATCATTTGATGCAATCGGAACATGTTTGTTTACATCGAGTAATTTTGCATAACGCGGATCACTTCCATCCCACACCAACGAACCAAATGCTCCATTCTTTTTTATCTTGGCACTTATCTTACAATTATTATTTAACAGCGAAAGCACAGTGCAATAATGTTCACTCACGCTCATCACAATTCCTACGATACCTGATTCTGAAATCACACCCATCTCCGGCTCAATACCATGTAATCGTCCACGATTCAATGTGATATAATTATTCCGTTTGGTTACCGAATTATTTACAACGGATGCAGGAATAAATTCATATTGCTGTTTGTAAATTGTATCATTCACCATTTTAGGAGTGAATTGATTTTGATAATACGAAGTAATTAATTGCGAATGCAATCGCGCATTTTCCATTTGCAAACTGTCATTTACATGACGCAAATTAAAATACTGCTGCGTATTGCTTACTGTGGTGTAAAATGAACTGGTAACACCGGTTGTGTAATTTACAAAACTTGCTTTTTGATAATTATTGAAACGATAAATAATAACGAATGAAGAAATTTCAAGTGCAAAGAACAGGAAGAACACATAATACTTTGAAATGAAGAATAATAGATTTCTCATGCGTTATTAAATTAATAATTAGTAATTAATAATTATTAATTAAAGGGTTATGTCATTAAGAATTTAAAGTTCTTGAGATTTTTCAAAGCCATTCCTGTTCCACGAACTACAGCACGAAGTGGATCATCGGCAACATGAACGGGAAGTTTTGTTTTTTGAGAGATACGTTTATCCAAACCTCTAAGCAAAGCCCCTCCTCCTGTTAAATATAATCCTGTTGAGTAAATATCGGCCGAAAGTTCAGGGGGTGTTAATTCCAAAGCTCTTAAAACCGCTTCTTCAATTTTTGAAATTGATTTATCAAGTGCTGCTGCAATTTCTGAATACGAAACGGTAATTTGTTTTGGAATACCAGTCATCAAATCTCGCCCATTAACAGCATAATCAGTAGGAGGATTATCGAGTTCGCTTAATGCCGAACCCACTTCAATTTTTATTCTCTCTGCCGTACGCTCACCAACCAAAAGATTGTGCTGTCTGCGCATATAATCCAAAATATCTTCGGTAAACTCATCACCGGCAACGCGTATCGACTGATCGCAAACAATACCAGCTAGAGCAATAACAGCAATTTCGGTTGTTCCGCCACCAATATCAATAATCATATTACCCATTGGCTCAAACACATCAATTCCAATTCCGATTGCAGCAGCCATCGGTTCATGAATAAGGTATACTTCCTTGGCACCAGCGCGTTCAGCTGAATCTTTTACTGCACGTTTTTCAACTTCTGTAATTCCCGATGGAATACAAATAACCATTCGTTGTTGCGGTTTTATCAGTTTGGTTCCTTGTGGAATCATCTGAATCATTCCGCGTATCATGTGTTCGGCAGCATTAAAATCGGCAATAACGCCATCTTTCAAAGGTCGAATCGTCTTAATATCTTCGTGCGCCTTACCGTGCATTTGCTGTGCCTGACTACCAACTGCAATTACATTTCCTGTTCTGCGATTTATAGCAATAATTGACGGCTCATCAACAACCACCTGGTCTTTATGTATAATCAGCGTATTGGCTGTTCCCAAATCAATGGCCAACTCCTGTGTTAAAAAACTGAACATTCCCATCGTGTTCGTACTAATTTAAAAGTTAAACAGCCGCAATTTATAATAATTCAAATCAACAAATGAAAAGTTTTTAAAAGTGTTAAAAGATTTTGCAAAAACCTGTGCATAGCTTTGTTGATAAAGTTAAACGGTTTATTAGAAATCATCTTTAAAAGCTGCAACTATCATAAAAATATTCGACTGTTTAAACAAAACTTTTTTGACATGAAATTGTTAGTATTTGATGATTACCAAAAGCGAAATAGCTATTTTTTGGTTTAGGCGCGATTTGCGATTGAATGACAATGCTGCTTTGTTTCATGCATTAAAATCCGGCCTTCCCGTGGTTCCATTATTTATTTTCGATACAGAAATTTTAGAAAAAATTGAAGACAAAAACGACAATCGTGTTGCGTTTATTTACCAATCTATTTTAACACTTAAAAAAGAATTAAACGAGATTGGCTCGGATTTAATCGTTGAGTTTGGCAGGCCTACAGAGATTTTCAAAAAGCTCATTTCAAGATATTCTGTTAAAAATATTTTTGCTAATGACGATTACGAACCAGCAGCCATTGCTCGTGACGAATACGTGAAAAATATTGCTCATGCTAATGGCATCGCATTTCAAAGTTATAAAGATCAATGCATTTTCGACAAAAATGATGTACTTAAAGATGATGGAACACCTTACACCGTTTTTACACCTTATTCAAAAAAATGGAGAACAAAATTTTTGCAACAAGGTTTAACATTTTTTCCATCCGAGCAAAACTTATCAGGTTTTTATCAGACAAATTCTATAGAACCAATTATCAGTTTAGAAGAAATTGGTTTTCAGAAAACCAATTTCAAATTTCCATCACCAAAAGCTGATGAAACAATTATTAAAAATTATTTATCGCAACGTGATTTTCCTGGAATTAATGGCACTTCTCACTTAGGTATTCATTTACGATTTGGCACAATTAGCATACGTGAACTCGTAAAAAAAATACTAACCATTAGCGATACTTTTTTAAATGAACTGATTTGGCGTGAGTTTTATAAAATGATACTTTTTCACTTTCCACATGTTGCCGAAAAGCCATTTAAAAAAGATTATGAAAAAATATTGTGCCTGAACGATGAGAACGAATTTGAAAAATGGTGTGAAGGGAAAACCGGCTACCCAATTGTTGATGCTGGAATGCGTGAATTAAATGAAACAGGTTTTATGCATAATCGAGTGAGGATGATTACCGCAGGTTTTTTAACCAAACATTTGCTGATTGACTGGCGATGGGGCGAAGCATGGTTTGCAAAAAAACTGCTCGATTTTGATTTAAGTGCAAACAATGGAGGATGGCAATGGGCAGCAGGTTGCGGCACTGATGCTGCTCCATATTTTCGGGTATTTAATCCTACACTTCAAGCACAAAAATTCGATAAAAAAAATCTATATATAAATAAGTGGATTCCCGAAATTAGCACGCTCGAATATCCGTTTCCAATTATTGAACATGAATTTGCCCGCAAAAGATGTCTTTCTTTTTATAAAAAATCTTTAAATAAATAACGACATCATCGCATATATAATTTGACCGTAGTTTGTTAACATTGCATAATGAGAAAAGAACTGGTATTTATATTTATTTCCATTTTTTATTTTTCTGCATATAAATCATTCGCACAAAATGATAAAAGAATTACTGTTGGATTGGGTACCGGCTTTACATTTATGCAAGGAGATGGTGAAGCTTTAGGTTACACCCCTTCATTTGGGGCTTCTCTAAAATATTCATTGGCAAATAATTTCGGTATCAGGGTTATGGGGTTTGCTGGCAAAATGGGCTCTGATAATTTGGGGACTGTCTCTACCGGTTTGTTCAGTTCCACATCTTCTTTTTACGAAGGAAACATTTCTGCACTACTTGATATTGTAAATTTTAAAAGAAAAAGTACTGGCAAAAACATTGCACAAATTTATGTTGGTGCCGGAGTTGGTTTTGTTCAATCAAATCTCAAGTACTCTGTTCCAAATACGTTTTCACCTAGCTCAGTAAACTCTATTATTGTTCCACTTGGTGGAGGATGTCGTGTTTACATCAACCCACTGATTGATATCGGAGTTGAGTATTTTATAACCGAAGCATTTACTGATTACCTTGAAGGATTCTCTCCTTCTGGCTATTCAAATCGTTCGAACGATTGGTTTAGTGTTTATCACGCTTATGTTGCATTTAATCTTGGTAAAAATAAAACTGCAAGATGTATTGAATGGATTGAACCTACCGAAATATTAACCGAAGAACTTGTAAAAACTAAAATTGAAGTTTCTCAACAAAATAATGAATTGAAGCAGGAAAATTCTTTGCTAAAAAAACAAATTGAAGCATTAACATTTCAAGTTTTAGAAAATAAAAAAGGAAACGATTCTGCATTAAAAACGATAAAGCAAACTTTCAAAACCGATTCGGATGGTGATGGTGTTTCAGACGAATTTGATAAGGAACCGAACACTCCGGCAGGGGCTACTGTTGATGGTGCAGGCAGAACAATGGACAGTGATAAAGACGGTATTCCTGACTATAAAGATAAATGTCCTACGATTGCCGGAAGAGAAATAAATAATGGATGCCCAATTGAACCTAACTCCAAACAACTTGAAGTAGTTAATGAAGTAAAAAGAACACTGCAATTCGAAACAGGAAAAGCTATTATCAAATCCCCTTCTTTTCCCGCACTCGATAATCTGATAGATATGTTGAAAGACAATCCATCTTTTAATTTTAAAATTGAGGGACATACTGATAATATTGGTGATGCTCAGAGCAATCTCGAATTATCTACCCATAGAGCAAATGCAGTTAAAGAATATATCATTTCAAAAGGAATTCAAAACTATCGAATAACTGCAACTGGATATGGCGATACCAAACCGGTTGTGTCAAATGATACAGCAATTGGAAGGGCAAAAAACAGAAGAGTGGACATGACCATAGAATAGTTTTTCCTTATCAATTTAAAAGTAAATAGGGTCTATAAAAAAGGACTTCATTCAAAATTGTTTAGAAACTAGAATAATCTCAACAGAAATTTTGCACTTATTTTGTAAAAAAATAAATTATGAAAACACTAAGACCACTACTTCTTTTATTGCTTTTGGTTTTTAGCTCAGGCTTGTATTCACAATCAGTTGAAGATAAACGATGGGCCATTTCACTTCATGGCGGAACTGCTATTTTACAAGGTACTGGTGATATAGGCACATTAAATGGTGCTGGAGGTGCCAGTATAAAATACTCGTTAGCAAATAATTTTTCATTGCGTGTTCAAGGGTATTCGGGTATCATGAATTCTGTGAAAGATTATTATAAATCTAAAACCACTTTCTTCGAAGGAAATGCTCAAGCACTTTTAAATATTGTTAATTTTAAAAAACCATCAACAGGCCGAAACATTGCACAGCTTTATGTTGGCTTAGGACTTGGATATTCAATCGGCTATCTCAGGTATACACAAGTTGGTTCATACATAGTAAGCCCTACAACTTCTTCGGCAACAATTATCATTCCTATGTCGGGAGGAATCAGGTTTTACATTAGCCCACTAATTGATTTAGGGCTTGAGTATACTACACGAAGTACTTTTGTAAACGATTTTGATGGAGGTGCTTCACCAAGTGCCCCTGCAGGAACAAGTTCGGCTGGTAAGTTTTACGACTTTTATAACATGCCACATGCGTATATTACTTTTAACATTGGTAAAAATAGTAAAGCAAGAAATTTAGAATGGACAGAAGCTACTGAGAAATTATATGAAGAATTATTAAAAGCAAAACAAGAAGCACAAGATCAGATTAAAGAACTAAAAACTGAAAATCATGAATTGGTTCAAAAAATGAAAATCGATTTGGATAAGCAAATGGCAGAAAACAAAAGAAAAAGTGATTCACTTATTGTTGCTGTTCGCGAATCATTTAAAAATGATGGTGATGGTGATGGCGTTTCGGATGTGTTTGATAAAGAACCAAACACGCCTGCCGGTGCAACGGTTGATGGTTCGGGAAGAATGATGGATAGTGATAAAGATGGTATTCCTGATTATTTGGATAAATGCCCTACAGTACCCGGTAAAGCTGCAAATAATGGTTGTCCTTTACAACCCACCAAACAACAACTTGCTGTGTTAACCGATGGTATCAAAAATTTACAATTCGAAACCGGGCAAGCTATTATCAAATCAACTTCTTTCCCAGCACTTGATGCGCTTGCACAAATGCTTGTTGAGAATTCGTCATTTGCATTTAGAATTGAAGGTCACACAGATAATGTTGGCGACCCAAAAGCAAACATGGTCCTTTCGCTTAATCGTGCCGATGCCGTGAAATCCTATTTGGTTAGCAAAGGAGTGGAAGACTCAAGAATCACCGCAAAAGGTTTTGGAGATACAAAACCTGTTGTATCAAACGATACAGCTGCCGGAAAAGCTAAGAACCGAAGGGTAGATATGACGATTGAATAAGTAAAAAAACATTTCCTACATTTTGAAAGCTACAGTTCGTTTAGGATTGTAGCTTTTTTATTTTATAAAAACCACACTGACATACAACTTTAAAATACTGAATAAATAATTGATATGTTTGGTCTTATATTATTATTACCACTTTTAATTAATAATCTAGAATATGAAAAAACAACTACTTAAACACCTCATTTTTACCACAATGTTTTTATTAGGATTTGTAACCACTTGGCAAAGTGCAAATGCTCAATGTGGTACAGCCAACACATTTGTACCTACTATTAATAATGCTACTGTGTGCTCAGGCAATGCAGTTACAATTAGTGCACAAGGATTACCTGTAAAAAAATGGGTTTATCGCGATAACAGTTCAGGTTCTTGGTTGGTTAATAATACGGCATCGCCAACTCTTACCGATTACCCAAATGTGTCGGTTGTTACTACTCGAACATATCGTGCTGTTGTAGGTACTGCAACTTGCCCAACCGATTCTACACAAGGAGTAAATGTTATTATTTCACCATTAACATATAGTGTAAATAATGCCATTCTTATTTCGGCATCGGCATCAACCGTATGTTCGGGTAATACAGTAAACCTAAATTTATTATCTGTAAATGGTACTGTTCAAAGTTGGATTTATAAGAATAATAGTACTGGAAGTTGGGTGAATTTTTCTTCAAATACAGAAACTACTTCTGATTATAATACGAGTGTTAGTTCGCTTACAACTAGAACTTATAGAGCGTTAGTGAAAATTTCGAATACGTGCGAAATTGATTCGAGTGCCCCTTTAAATGTTACTATTACACCATTAATATATGGAAACAATAATGCTGTGAAACCAAATGGTAATATTCCTGCAGCTTGTGGTGGAACTGCCATTAGTTTATCTGTTGATTGGTCTGCCAGTTTTATTCAAAATTGGATTTACCGTGATAACAATACAGGTACCTGGAATTATTTATCAGGATCTTCAACAAATGTTACCGATAACAATACAAATATATCAACAGCTACTTCTCGTGCTTACCGAGTTATTTTAAAAAACAATAATTCGTGCAACATTGATACAAGTGATGCATATTATGTTTCACTAACACCTTCAACTAAAAGAGTATTAAACACGATTGTTCCACAATATACTGGAAGCAGTACCATTTGTGCTGGAAGCAGTATTAGTGTTTCTCTTAGCGGATATAGTTCGTCAAATGTTTTAGCATGGATATACAGAGATAGTTCGAACGGAAACTGGCTCACACAATCATCAGGAACAAATTCATTATCATTTTCAACTTCATCAACAATTTCACAAAATATTGTACGCGAAATACGTGCGGTGATTAACAATGCTGCTACGACATGCACTATTGATACTTCGGCTGCTGTTTTTGTAAATATTAAACCTCAAACAAAAGGTAACACAACAACTTTTATGCCTTTGGTAAGTAACGGAACAATTTGCAGTGGAGCACAAC
>CANKGI010000075.1 GCA_947481365.1 Bacteroidota bacterium
ATGATATCATTCTTTTTACCGGATTTTTCTCACTCATGTTTTCAAGCTTTGGAGGAACCTTTTATGTTGGTTTACTCATTTCAACTTTCTTACTGTTTGCAATCATATCAGACCTTACCATACTGCCATTGTTACTTTTGATTTTTTATAAGAAAAAAAAGAAAGAATAATCAGTTCAAAATAAATGAAGACAAACTAAGTGAAAAACAAGATTCAAAGTATTTGTGTAGTCTTCATTATATTTTTTAGTTTACAGGCCTTTGCACAAGATAATTTACTCAGCGATTCGTCAATAATTGCATATTCCGAAAATGAAAATGCAAGTTTCATTTCATCACTTCATTCGGTAATTAATGCAAACAGAGGAATCTCTTATTTTTCAGTTTTACCAGTTTTTAATCCGGTAGAAAGAATATTGCCATTGAA
Organism: Bacteroidota bacterium; assembly: GCA_947481365.1. GTDB lineage: Bacteria > Bacteroidota > Bacteroidia > UKL13-3 > UKL13-3 > CAIUEQ01. The sequence continues at coordinate 427 of CANKGI010000075.1, forward strand.
AAGCGGTGAGGGGTTGGATGGAAATTTATTTGAAGGAAATTTAGACATGTGCTTTAGTGTTTTTAAAGGTAAAAGAAGTACAAATTATTTTTGGCAAACCACAAATTTATCCTTTAGATATAAGCCTTCAATAAGGTTGGCTTTTGATTTTAGTGATAATTATTTATTGCCAACAAATCAGAAAATAGGAGGACAGATTGAAAAAGTACTTTGGGAGAATTACACAAACAGAAATGTATTCACACGAAGGAAATTAGAAAACGACAAGAATGATTTGTTGAAATGGGAGGGAAGTAAAATTCCACTAAACATTATTTCGGTAACTATTTGTGGAATGCACTATTCGAATGGATTGGTTTTACAAAACATATTTTCCGATTCAACTAAAATGAGAAACAATTATCAATCTGGATATTTTTCTACAAACTATATACAAACGATGTTTATGTTTTCGCGATTAACTGATAAATTATTATCTGCTGGTGTTGGTTATCAATTCGATGTTCAATCAATACCAGCACAGCTTAATCGATATGGAGAACATCGGATTTTATTGCAATTACAATCCGTTTCAAAACCGCGAACGGCTTGGTTTAATTTGATTCCTTCATTAAGAAGTTTAAAAATAACCGACTCGAAATCAAATCGACAATTTGTTTTTAAACGTTTGTGGCAACATCGTGCTCGACTAGAAAGTGAATACATCATCGGAAATTTATCAAACTTTAACCGCAGTAGCGATTACCGATTTGCTATTCATTTGTATTACGAAATTTTACCCTTACGCTCTAAATCGGTTGGGTTTATGATACACGCTTATTACGGAAGAGATTATTTGAATATTCGTTACGATGATGTTGTTTATGCTGTGATGGGAGGTGTTACACTATCGCTCGATAAATTTATTATGCCTCGCTTTAATGCCAATAAATATTTGGTAAAATAAGATTGAAATTAATTGCCAGCAATTTTTTTGAGCATGTTTCTGAAAATAAAAAAATGGAAGGGCAACATCGAATACCAGTAATTTCTACCCGCAATTCCTTTAGGTCTGAAAGTAGCTGTTTGCTTCAAGATAAATTTACCATGAAATTTAACTATCGAAAATTCGAGCCATGCTTCACCGGGTATTTTCATTTCGGCAAATAAAAGTAAACGATGATTGTTTCTATCGGCAAGTATAACTCGCCATAAATCTAGCGCATCTCCGGGTTGTAATTCGTCATTGTTTCTGCGTCCTCTTTGTATTCCAACACCTCCCATTATTTTGTCTATAATGCCTCTTATTCGCCATAAAATATCGGCATAATACCAACCATGTACACCACCAATTCCAAAAAATCGATCAGCAACTTCTTCAACTTTATCTTCCGGAATTTCAGTCCATTTTCTATCTCTGAAACATCCAAATACAGGAACTTCGATGTATTGATTAATGTCTAAATGATTTAGCGTGCTGGATGATGCATCTTTCCAACTCGAAACCACCATGTTTTGCTTAATCATTTGAAACGCCATTTGTATGGCTTCTTTGTATGAAAATAATTCCTGAGGCAAAATTTCTTGTACTGTTTTATTGTGGCAAACCACATCGTTTTTTAAGCTTTCTACTAATTGTCGTGCAAGCGTAAAATTTGTTGATGTGATAAAATACAGCCAAAAAGATGCAATATGTGTTGTAACAAGTGGTATGGTTAAAATATATCTTGTGTAACCACGAACCTCAGCATACTGCTCGAGCATTTGTTTGTAGGATAACACATCAGGGCCACCAATTTCAAAGGTTTTATTAAAAGCTTTTTCGTTACCTATACTATCACGTAAATAATTTACAACATTGCGAATAGCAATTGGTTGGCATAATGATTTTAATAAAATTGGTGCAACAATAACCGGTAATTTTTCTACTAGATCCCGAATAATTTCAAAAGATGCACTTCCTGAACCCACAATGATTCCTGCTTCGAAAATGGTAAATGCAATACCTGAATTAATTAATGTATCCTTAACAATTTTTCGTGCATTTAAATGAGATGACAATGCGCTTGCATTGCTAATTCCACCTAAATATACAATTTGTTTTACGTTTGTAAATTTTGAAACTTCGATAAAACATTCTGCCGAAATTCGTTCATGTTCTTCAAGTGAAATGAACGTATCTTTAAGCGAATGAATAAGATAAAATGCAACATCAAATTCTTTTCCCGTAAAATAAGTTTCTACACGATCGTGATGCAAAAAATCAAAATCAATTACTTTAATTTTTTTATATAATCCTTCAGAGGGTTGAAATCTCCTGCTTTCGCGTACAACACAAGTTACCTCATGTCCGGCTTCAACAAGCACCGGAAGTAATCTCATTCCTATGTATCCGTTTGCACCGGTTAATAATATTCGCATATTTAAGTTTTCATGTGATAGGCTTTTATTATATAATTTGATATGGGTTAATCAAATTTAAATAATAAATAGTTTTAAAAAACAAGAAACTACTTTCCTAGTTCAATCATATTTACAAACAAGCGATAAGCTCCAGGAACTCCAGCAGGCAATTCTCTGAAGAAAACCAATCCGGTGTAAATGAAATTTCCTTTGCCGTGTTTTGTAATGATGAGCGAGCCTTTGTTTGGCTTCCCTGCCTGTATGGCTGTCAGGTCGCCTTCATCAAACATGCTTAAAGGCATTTCATATTTTCCCGATGAATCAGATGCAGTATAAATGCATCGTTCTTGAATCCATCCTTCAAAATCTTTATCGGTAATTTTATTTGGTGAGTTAAGCACGGGATGACTTGGTAATTCGAAATTCACTTTTGCATTTTCATCCGTCACTCTATCACGTGTAACTTTAAATGGATACGGACCAATATTTCCATTCAATTGTGAGAGATTATTATTGGTATTGTATTGAACGATTAAGTTACCACCATTGCTTACATAATCCATCAGTTTAGGTTTAAAGTTTGAGAGTTTGTCGTTTATGTTGTAGGCTCTAACTCCAGTTACAATTGCATCAAATTGTGAAAGATTTTCTTTGTTCAATATGTCATCAGTTAATATAGTTACCTCATAACCGAGTTGTTGCAAACATTGTTGAACATCATCACCTGCACCTGGAATGTAGCCAATGTGTTTTGATTTCGTTTTGATCTCCAGCTTTACCAATTTTGCTTCAGCATCAGGAAACCAAGTTTGAACGGGAATATGATCGTATTTAATTTCTTTGATGCCTTTTGAATAATTGACACCATCAACAGTTGCAGTAAATTTTATTGTTGCTTCCGATTTTTTTGAAGGAGGTGTTACATAAAAAGTAACTATTTTTTCTTCCCCTTTTTTAGCAATCAAACATTGTTTAATAATTGTTCCATTCGATTCAAATTTTTCAGTTGGATTCATTCTTACAAACCAATCTTTCGGAAGTGAGACACTCAAATCAAATTTCACGGAATCTTTCCCTGCTTTCAAAATTACTTTCACAGCTTTTTCCTTCTCATCAGCAAACACCATTGATTTTTCTTCGAGGTTTATCATCACTGGAGGTGTGATAACTAATGGTCGGTATAGCTCACCACGAGAAGGATCTACCCATTTGTATTGGATGGGTTGAAGTAATGTAAAACTACTTTCTCCTACCTTTAGTGATGTTAGTGTATTTGAATTTGACTTCTCCGATAAAAGTAAATCTTCCTTGCTTCTAATTGTATACAAATTATTTTGGATTCCTTTTTCTAACCAAACAGGTTGTGAAATATTATTTTGGGAATAAAATGAAGTATCTCTCAAAATGATATTGTATTTATTTTCTTTATAATCATTGCTTACTGATCGGTAAATCGAACTTCGTACCATAAAGATTTTTTGATCAACAGCATAATTTGTTTCATTTGCTAAAGCCTCATGAAATAAACCGCCAGAGTTAAAAATAATACTTCTTAATAGTGGCAATTTTATTTTACAATTGGAATTAGATTCTTTCTGAAATGTTGAATTTAAAGTGATGAGTTCAGAAACAGATATTTCCGGATTCTCAACTTTGTAATCTTTCAAAATCTTTGCAATCATTTCACCAATTGTTTCTCCACCTTTCACTCTCTTCCAACTAAAATCAATTCCATCAAAAATGTCTTTCAAGTTTGCGGTATCACCTTTAATCGGTTTAAAATATTCAAAACTTTCTCCTCGTTGTTTAGCTGATCCAAACCCTTGACTACGATGCATACTTCGGCTTTCGGCTGCTATCTCGCCATAACTTTTTCCAAGCAATGCATTGTAAACACCAACATCTAATTTCAAGAATTTACTCATGTCGGCATTCGGATTAAAAAAACGTGCGGCACTGTTGTAAAACATTCTTCTTGTTTGCCATACATCCACATATTTCAATTGTTCGGGAAATCGTTTCGGATCGGCTGCTGCATCAAATGCTTCTTCGGCTAAAATGGCAGAAGCTGTATGATGCCCGTGTCCGCCACTACCATCGGTTGCAAAACGTGTGATAATAATATCTGGACGGAAATTACGTATTACCCAAACCACATCAGCCAGCACCGAATCGTGGTTCCATTTTTCAAAAGTTTCCTTTGGTGTTTTGCTGAAACCAAAATCGTAAGCCCGTGTAAAAAATTGTTCGCCACCATCAATTCTACGTGCAGCTAACAATTCTTGTGTACGAATAATTCCTAGCTCAATACCTTGCTCCGGACCAATTAAATTTTGTCCACCATCACCCCGAGTTAATGCTAAATAGCCAGTGCGTAAACATTTCTCATTAGCCAAGTATGCAATCAATCGTGTGTTTTCATCATCAGGATGTGCTGCGATATACAACACCGAACCAACTGTGTTCAGTTTCTTTAGTTGCAATAATATTTCGGATGATGTATAGGAGCGAGGCGCTTGTGCCGAGGCAATTAAAAAGTAAAAGGTAAAAAGTGTAAAAAATGAAAGTTTCTTTTTTGTCATGTTTAAGGTTTAAAACTGAAAAACGAAAGTCGTTAAAAATATAATCTATTTTATTATACCCCTAATTTGAAGTGGTTTCAAGTAATAAACATAGTTATAAACACGCAATTTATAATTAAGTTATTTTTAAGTTTTTACTCAATTGTACTTTTGTATATTGCAAAAGTATCACCTTAATAGGGTATAGAAAATACGTATAATCAATAATAGTTTTGATGAAAATAATTAGCCAATGAGAATTCTAAATTTTCTAAAACAACTAAAGTGTATTGCTCTGATTTTAATTTTGAGTAATTCTCTTTATGCTCAGTCACCCATAACGCCTTATGTAAATTATGTTTCTCCAAAACCTAACAGTTATTTAAATCATCCCGAAACAAATATTATCATACACTTTTTACTACCTGTTTCTAAAAATGATCTTGAAGGGAAATTTATTATTTCTTCAAATAATCATGAAATAAAATACAGCATTCAGGTACATGATGATGCAAAGACTATTTTGATTGATCCATCAATGGATTTGCCATCTGATACTAAAATAACTGTTAAGCTCTTAAACGATTTGACCTTAGCAGACGAAACTATCATTCATCCTTTTGCTTTTGATTTTTATGTAACACCAAACATAAGTTCATCATTTATTAATAATGAAATTGCTGAGATTAATGCTAATGTTTCAGAATCTCCACGTGTAAATAATTTGATTCAGCAATCAGTTACTACTTCATCATTTATTACCTCAAGTACACCTCTTTCATCTATAATTGCTAGACAAATTCCTGTAACTATTTTAAAAAATACGAATCAAAATTTAAATGCCTTTTATTTTGTTTCAACCATATCTTATAATACAACCTATCCAAATAGATGCATGATTTTAGATGCTAACGGAAACATTGTTTATGATAGGATTACAAAATCATATGCATTAGATTTTAAAATGCTGTCTGATTCTTTAATTTCATATTTTGATTGGGACGGAGACTGTTATATTGTTATGGATTTAAATTTTAACGTTGTTGATACAGTGAGAGCAGGCAATGGTTATATTACCGATAACCATGAATTGAAATATGATAAACATACAGGTCATTATTTTATTTTAGCCCAACAAAACGCTCCTGTGAACATGGCAGATAGTGTAGTTGGAGGCAACGCAAATGCCATGGTTTTGGGTTCAATTATTCAAGAAATAGGTAAAAATAAATCGGTTGTTTTTGAATGGAAAACTTTGGATTATTTACCTATTACAGATGCAGTAGGTGTTAATTTAGGAGCTTCAAATATTGATTATATACATTGCAATTCCATTGATTTGGATACAGATACAACCTTATTGTTGAGCTCTCGTCATTTAAACGAAATAGAAAGGATTGACAGACGAACAGGGAGATTGATATGGAGATTTGGAAAACCTGCAAAAAATCAAATGTTTACTTTTATCAATGATACATCAGGTTTTTCATATCAGCATTCTGCAAACAGATTACCCAATGGTCATATATTATTATTTGATAATGGTAATTATCGTTATGGTGTTCGTTCTTCTAGAGCAGTTGAATATATGATTGATGAGGAAAACCACACTGCAGATATGGTTTGGGAGTACAAAAATTCACCAGATGTTGTAAGTGATTTTATGGGAAGCGCTCAAAGACTTACAAATGGAAATACTTTAATTGGATGGGGTGGAGCCTCTACAACCTTTACTGAAGTAGATCCAAGTAATAATAAAATATTCGAAGCAGCTTTACCATCATGGGCATACAGCTACAGAGCATTTAGATATGATAAACAAGCAGAATTTATTAAAAATTTTGAACCATTAATTTCCACATTACCTGATACTTTATATTTCTGTAATCAGAGTCCTTCGTTCATAAAATCGAATATCAATAATTATATTCAACCTTATCTACCCTCATCATATACCAGTTCTGATTATGCGCTAAACTTTGATCTATTAGATTCAAAAAAGGTGTTACTAACAACTGGAAACAGCAATGGATTTTATGCTTATGCTAATACACATTTAAAATTTAATGCATCATATCTGCCAACAAAAGATACTTCGGTTTGTGCTAGTTTGGGTCTTAAATTAAATATAATAAACGAGTGTAATAATGCACGTTTTAAATGGTCGACAGATGATACAACACAGTCAGTGATATTAAACCCAACGCTTAATTCATCAACATATTGGGTAGATATAATTACTGGTAATAATATTCGAAGAGATAGTGTTCATGTTTCAGTTTCGGATGTAACAGATTTTCAAATTCTGGGAGAACAGGTTTTAGCTAGTCCGTATAAAATTTTAACATACTCTGTACCTTTTGATCCTGCATATTCATACACTTGGAATATTAAAAATGGAAACATTATTGGTGGGTATAATACTAACGCAGTTACAGTTCAATGGGGAAATCAAAATCTAAGTTTACTCACTGCATCAATTAAAAATAATTTTGGATGTGTTAGAAGTCATACGGATTCAGTATTGTATTTAAAAGTTACAACTGACGTGTCAGAACAGTCTGTAAAAGATGGAATGAGCGTGTATCCAAATCCTGCAAATGACGTTTTATATATTGAATTTGGTGGAGCATTTACTTACAAAATGACTGATTTAGCTGGAAGGGTTATTTCTTTCTCAACAGATTCGAATATTGATAAAACGACAATTGATATGAGCGAATTAAACCAAGGGTACTACCTGCTCGATATCGAATCGAAAAACAGAATTGAACATGTTAAAGTACTAAAAAATTAATATTGAAATATTATGTTGAAGCCACTGATTTTTCGGTGGCTTTTTTTTTGAGCGATAAATTAATGTAATTTGCTACATGCAGAAAATTCTAAATTATATCAATGGTAAATTGGTTGAACCTATTTCCAAAAACTACTTTGATAATTTTGATCCTTCAACAGGTTTGGCTTATTCTCATTGCCCGGATAGTGATGAAAGAGATATTGAACTGGCGGTAAATGCAGCAGAAAATGCTTTTGAGTCGTGGAGCACATTACAACCCGAAAAGCGTTCGCGAATCATGTTACGCATTGCCGAATTGATGGAAAAGAATTTGGATAAGCTGGCTTTGGCAGAAAGTATTGATCAGGGGAAACCTGAATGGTTGGCAAAAAACGGAGAGATACCACGAGCAATTAGTAATATACATTTCTTTGCAACAGCCATTGAGCATTTCGCAAGCGAAGCTCATCCAATGGGTGATCATGCTATCAATTACACAGTAAGAACTCCGATAGGAACTGTTGGTTGTATATCTCCTTGGAATTTACCATTGTATTTGTTTACATGGAAAATTGCACCTGCACTTGCAGCCGGAAATTGTGTGGTGGCAAAACCATCTGAAATTACACCCATGACAGCCTTTTTGTTTTCAGAAATTTGTATGGAAGCAGGTTTACCAAAAGGGGTATTAAACATTGTTCATGGCTTGGGACCAAAGGTTGGTTCGGCAATTACCATACATCAGCATATTAAAGCAATATCATTTACAGGTGGCACAAAAACAGGAGCTGAGATTGCAAAAGTTGCGGCACCGATGTTTAAAAAATTATCGTTAGAATTAGGAGGGAAGAATGCAAATATCATTTTTGCCGATTGTGATTTTGATAAAATGATAACTGAAACGGTTCGTTCGTCATTCTTAAATCAAGGAGAAATTTGTTTATGCGGCTCACGTATTTTTGTTGAACGATCCATTTATGAAAAATTTAAAACAGCATTCATCGAAAAAGTAAAACAGCAGATTGTTGGCGACCCTTTGGATGCAAAAACTAAAATTGGAGCCATCGTTTCGAAACCTCATTTTGATAAAATATTATCTTATATCGAACTGGCAAAGCAAGAAGGTGGAGCCATTTTATGTGGAGGTGAAATGACTAAACCTGCAGGAAGATGTGAAAACGGATGGTTTATAGAACCTACGGTAATTGAAGGATTGAGTTATGATTGTCGCACCAATCAGGAAGAAATTTTTGGACCTGTTGTTACCATTACACCATTTGATAACGAAGAAGAAGTTTTGAATTATGCCAACTCTACGCAATATGGTTTGGCATCTATTTTATGGACAGAAAATTTAACACGAGCACATCGTGTTGCCAATAAAATTAAATCGGGAATTGTATGGATTAACTGTTGGTTGCTTCGCGATTTGCGCACACCATTTGGTGGCATGAAACAAAGTGGAGTAGGACGTGAAGGTGGTTGGGAAGCGCTGCGTTTTTTTACCGAACAGAAAAATGTGTGTGTGAAGTTGTAACAAAAAGTATCCTCTTAGGGAGATATAGAGGGGTTTAATTTTGTAAAACTTCTTCATACACCTCAAACAAAATTCTTTCTTGGCTATTCCAATTAAACGTTTTTTCAGAAGCGGCAATTCCGTTTAAACTCATTTCTTTTAAATTGGCTTCATTAGCAAACATGGCTTCAATTGTTTCGCTTAGTTTTATAGCATTGGTCATATCCGTATATTTTCCAACTTCATACTCATCAATCACATCTTTGTAAATATGCGAATCGCAAGTAATTACAGGCATTCCAATGGTCATGTATTCGAAAAATTTACGCTCGTGTGAAACCAATATCTTTTCGGGCTGATTTTTTAAACAAATACCCACCTTACATTTTTTTGAAATTTCGAAACCCATCGGGTGAACAATATGGCCATGAAATGTTATTTGATTTTTTATTTGCTGATAGTATTTATCAACTTCAAGTCCTGATTTTACAAGGTTTCCTAAGTATCCTACACATTCAAGATGAATAATTTTACCTTTTTGTTTTAGAATATAAAGTGCTTCAATCAGTTTGCTGAAATCATAATAATAATCGAAAACAGTTCCGATATAAAAAATATGATTGCCTTCAATTTTGCTTCTATCATCAACCCTAAAACTTTTTAACTCATCGGCACTTGCAAAATTCTGAACAATAAAATGTTCTTTCACTTTAAATCGTTTGGCAAATTCGGTACGAGCAATTACCAAAATAAATGGGAAAAACTGCGAAGCAAACCATTCTAAAAATCGATAACTTTTGCCAGCTATAAATTTTATATAACCCGGTATCCATGGCTTGTTCAGGATGTCTTCGTAGGTGTTTTCATGAATATCATAGATCACTTTTTTGCCAAGTATTCGTAACATAATCGCAAACGGAATGAGCTCGGCATCATGAAAATGGTAAATATCGGCATCCTGTTTTAATGCCAGATAACAAACCCTAAATGTTGTTTGAATTAATCTTTTTAAACGTGTTTCGGGATTATGAATTCCGATGATGTTTACACCATCACGTTTACCTGTAAAATTGCCAATACCGATAAAAGTTACATCATATTTTTTTGCCAGTGAAACGCATTCTCGATAAAAAACACGTGTATCAACAATGGTGTGAACGCTTGCAAAATGGCATACTTTGATATGAGGTGTTTCTTTCGTCATTTAACCAATGATAAAAGTGTTTGACATAAATGCTTCCAAGTAAATTTCTCTTTTTCGATTAAAATATTCGGAACAAATGCTGATTCTTTTTTCTCTTCATAAAAGCGAATAATGGCATCGGCAATTTTTGTTTTATCGGTGTCAACCACATAACCAACCTTATTATCAGGAACCAGTTCGGCTAATCCGCCAACATTGGTAACAATCATTGGTTTGTTATAAAAGTATGCAATTTGTGTAACACCACTTTGTGTTGCATTTAAATAAGTTTGAATAACAGCATCGGCAGCACAAAAATGTGAAGCAACTTCCGAGTTCGGAATAAAATCGTTGCTCATAATTACATCGTTTTCAATTCCAAGTTTTTTTATTTGTTCGAAATAAGGTTTAGCATCTTCGTAAAACTCACCTGCCACAATCAATTTTAAATTCAGACTTCTTAATCTTGAGTCGGCAAAAGCATCAAGTAATAAATGCAAACCTTTATATTTTCGAATGAATCCAAAGAACAATAAATAGTTGGTTTCTTCATGTAATCCCAATATTTTTTTAGCTTCCGATTTACTAGCAATTTCGCCAAACATATCATACATCGGATGCGGAACATATTTAGCGGGTTTGTCTTTCTTTAATTGTTTTAATTGCGCAAGAACTGATTGCGACATGGTTAAAAATCCATCGCATTTCGAAAGGAAATAATCAGTTAATAGCGAATCAAAAAAGCGTTTTTCGTGTGATGAAATATTATCAGTAATAGCTAGTATTTTGGTGTGATTATTTTGTTTGATGATACTTGCAATCGTTCCAAAAGCGGGTGCCATAAAACTCATCCAATATCTAAAAATGACAATATCGTATTTTTCTTTTTTGATATTATTTCCAACAACTAGCCAGTTGATTGGGTTAACTGAATTGATGAGTGAAAGAATTTTAATACCTGAAGGAGCAGCATCTATTGAGTACTGAGTTTTGCCTGGGAATAATATGGCAGGATATTGCAAACTGAAACTTAAAATATCACAATCATGTCCTGCTGATTTAAATTCTTTGGCAAGTCTTTCATTGTATGTAGCAAGTCCGCCACGTAAGGGATAAGCCGGACCAACAATTAATATTTTACTCACCGAATCCTAATTTTTTGGTAATGCCATACACATTTCTTTCACTCGCATTTCTAGAAATCATTTCGCCAATAAATCCGGCTAAAAATAATTGCATTCCAATAATTAACGCCACAAGTGCAAGGTAAAATAAAGGTTGTTCGGTAACACCACGGTGATTGAGGTAATGATATGAATCATAAATTTTTTGAACAATTACATAAATCGTTACAAAAAAGCCACCCATAAAAAACAGTGATCCTAAAACACCAAAAAAGTGCATGGGTTTTTTCCCAAACTTCGATACAAAAAATATGGTAAGCAAATCAAGAAATCCATTTACAAATCTTTCTAAACCAAATTTAGTTGTGCCGTATTTTCGCTCGCGATGATGAACAGCCTTTTCTGTGATTTTTCTAAAGCCTGCCCATTTTGCAATTACCGGAATGTAACGATGCATTTCGTTGTACACCTCAATTGATTTTACAACATCTTTACGATATGATTTTAGTCCGCAATTGAAATCATGCAATTGTAAACCACTCATTTTACGGGTTGCCCAATTGAATAATTTTGTTGGAATGGTTTTGCTTAGTGGGTCGTGGCGTTTCTTTTTCCATCCCGAAACAATATCGTATCCAT
>CANKGI010000076.1 GCA_947481365.1 Bacteroidota bacterium
AATCTTTTTGGCCATGTTTTAAAATTTTAATATAAATAAATACAATGATTATCAAAGATTGTTAAGTGCATATAAAGTTTACTAAAAAAGTTGTAAACAACTGTTGAGATGTGCACCATGCTTATATATTTTTTTTAATACTTTATGAATGTATTAAACTCGCATATGGAATTTAAACTTCAATTTGATATAAAACCACCTGAAACGAGAATAAATATCAGAGAGGATATTTTATTAATTGGTTCTTGCTTTGCCGAAAATATTGGAGTTCGGTTAATCGAAAATAAATTTAAATCCCTTATCAATCCGAATGGAATATTGTTTAATCCGATAAGTATTTTAAATGCAATTAAAAGTTATAAAGAAGAAAAAATATTTTCCGACAATGACCTTTTCTTTTTTAATGAACTTTGGCATTCGTGGGAGCATCATGGAGATTTTTCGGATATGGAAAAGGGAAATGTGATTGCTAAAATAAATACATCGCAACAGCAGGCAAGTGTTCATTTTAATAAGGCTAAACATATTGTAATTACTTTTGGTTCGGCATATGTGTACGAATTAAACGATACTAAAAATATTGTAGCAAACTGTCATAAATTTCCACAACAAAATTTTACGAAGAGAATTTTATCAGTTGATGAAATAATAGAAGCATTTGAAAATTCGGGATTGGCAAATGAGCAAAAGCAAATTATTTTAACAGTTAGCCCTGTGAGGTATTTACGTGATGGCTTAATTGAGAATAATTTGAGCAAATCAGTTTTGATTCAAGCCGTTCATGAACTTTTGAAAAAGTATAATCATGTTTTCTATTTTCCTGCTTATGAAATTGTGATTGACGAATTAAGAGATTACCGTTTTTTTGAGGATGATTTTTTGCATCCAAACAAGTTAGCTGTAGATTATGTTTGGGAGAGATTTGTTGAAACAATTTTTGATGAGGATACCAAAAATATTGGGAAAGAAATCAGTAAAATTATGCATGCAAAAAATCATAAGCCATTCAATAGGCTTACAAAATCACACCTATTGTTTTTGGAAAATTATTTAGTCATAACAAAATCATTGGCTACAAATTATCCATTTCTACATTTAGAAAATGAACTGAATTACTTTGCTCAAAAATAAAATAATGTTTATCCAAAAATTAGAACGAATCCACCAATTACGATAGAGGCTCCAATTGAAGTTAGTCCGTATAAAATGAAAGTAAAGTTTTCGTTTGAATAATCGGTTGCAATAGTTAACATACAACTGCATAAAAGAAATGCTGCTCCTATTAACAGTAATTTAAAACCTATACTTAGTCGTTTTTTATTTTTGTATTCAATAACTTTTTTAATGATTTCTTTGACTCGATTTTCGTCAATACCATTTTGCAAAAAGAGTGATTCGATTTCTGAAAAAGAATTTCCGTTATCGAACATAGATTTGGCTTCAAAAAATAAATCTTCGTGAGATAAATTTGCATTCATCGGTCATGGGTTTAGATTTACTAAACTATAAGATTTGTTTTTAAAATCAAATAAAATTTTTAGTAACCCGTACAATTGTGTGTGTAAAACCAAAGCAATGGATTACCTGTTGAGTCTACCAATTGTATCCAACCTTCGAATGTTTTTAGCAGATTTGGTTCGTCTGTTTTATCGGCAATGCAAGGATTTTTTTTGTAATGTTTTACTTTTACTTTATACCAATTGCCATTGCACAAACCAGTAGGGGTAATTTCAAATTCTTCCCCTTTCATTCGGGTAATTATTTTAGAATTTTCATTTGGTTTAAGCATTAAATTCATTCCTTCTTGCTTGGGATAAAACCCTGTAACCTTACCTGTAGATTTGAGAATGAAATCTTTCCAACTCCGAATACAATAATTCATTTTATGCAATTCATATAGGCTAATCCAGTAATTAGCTTTTGGGGTAAATATTCTTACAAAGCCATTTTGAATATCATCATATCCGAAGCAATAAGTGTCAAATCCAATTTCGCGTAAAATGTCTTTTCCTATCAAAACCGGTTTTTGTTTTTTTAATTTGTAATATAAACTGTCGTAATAATTTTCATCATCATTCGAGTCACCTCTCCTGCAAATTTTACCTAGTTTTTTTCCTTCAGGTTTTTGGTATAAGTTGATCATGCTGTCAGGAAAAAGTACACAGCAAAAAGAATCTCTTCTATTACTCTCCAGAAAATTTTCAGGTAAAATTAATCCTGTTCGGTATTGTGAGAATGCCGAAAATGTTAAAAAAGAAAAAATAACTGCTATGCAGGTTTTAAGCATGAGCAATTATAATAATAAGATTGAAATGAAAAAGACTTTGTTGTAAAAATGTAAAGTGTTGATGATATTATTTCTCTTCAACTTTTAAAATATAACCCATTCCAACCATGGTATGAATGAGTTTAGGTGTAAACTCTTTGTCTATTTTTTTACGTAAGAAGTTCACATACACATCTATCACGTTTGTTCCGGTATCAAAATGAATGTCCCAAACTTTTTCGGCAATTTCTGTTCGTGAAACAAGTTTATTTTTGTTTTTCAAAAGGTATTCAAGCAATCCAAATTCTTTTGCGGTTAAGTCGATGCTTTTACCTGATCGTCTAACTCTTTTTTCGTCCAAATTCATTTCCAAATCAGCAATGCTAAGTACTTTTGGTTCTTGAACATTGTCGGTATATCTTTTGGTAAGGGCTCTTAAGCGAGCTAATAATTCTTTAAATTCAAAAGGTTTAACTAAGTAATCATCTGCACCAGCATCCAATCCTAAAACTTTATCATCAGTAGTACCTAAAGCAGTAAGCATTAGTATTGGGGTTTTTAACCCTTCTGCTCTTAATGTTTTACAAAGTTCAATTCCATTCATATATGGAATCATTAAATCCATGATGATCACATCGTAGTAATTTTCGGTAGCTAATTTTTTACCAAAAAAACCATCATAAGTTACTGTTACATCATTTGATTGTTCTTCTAATCCTTGCTTAATAAATGAAGCAACTTTAGGTTCATCTTCGATAACTAATATTTTCATTTTTATATAATATGATTAACCTGAATGCTTTGTTAATCGTGTAAAAAAATCACAGAGTTTAGTATTCAAATCTCATCTATATTTCTTAAACCTGATTTAAAGTAGAATTAAAATGATATTAAATCACAATTCTGCAGAGTGGAATAGATTTTAAACAATGATTTCATTTTTGGTAAATAAAACCATTGATTTGTTATTTTTCAAATCTTAAAATTATATTTACGTCAAAGTATTTTGGAATGGGTAATCAAGATTGCCGTTTTTGCAACACTCGATTAAATTCAATTTTTAGAGATTTGAATCCTGAAGAGGCTGAAAAGTTGAATGAGATTAAGATTTGCAACAACTACAAAAAAGGGTCATATATTTTTGTTGAGGGAGCCTCTCCAAATGGTTTATTTTGTGTAAATAATGGGAAGGTAAAAATTATTCAAACAGGAGTAGACGGAAAAGAACAGATTATCCATTTTGCCAATAACGGTGATGTACTTGGATATAGAGCAATTTTAAGTGGAGATACTTATTCATGTTCAGCCATAACGATGGAAGACTCATCGTTGTGTTACATTCCTAAAAGTTTTTTTATGCAAATGGTTGAATCAAATTCGAAATTGACTTTACGCATATTTATGTTTTTTTCAGATATGCTTAAAGATTCGGAAAAGAAAATTACAAACATTGCCCAACGATCGGTAAAAGAGCGATTGGCGCAAAGTATACTATTGCTTAAAGAAAGTTATGGATTTGAGGCTGACGGGCGGACAATAAATTTATCCATTACCCGAGAGGAGATGGCCAATATTGCAGGAACAACAAGAGAAACAGCAATCAGAATTTTATCCGATCTGCAAAATGAAAATGCAATCGAATTAAATGGGAAAAAAATATCGATTTCAAATCTTCAGTTATTGATAAAAGTTGCCAATGTTTTCGATTAAAACAAATTATATTTGCCGATATTTATTAAAACAGCAATCAACATTATGAAAAGAAATCTTTTAGTTTTTTTAACAGTTTTATCATCAGGAGTTTTTACATTGTATTCATGTGGTGGTAGTAATCAGCCTGCAACAGAAAGCAGTTCAACAGCAGTAGTTTCAAGTGCAGCACCTTCGGCCGAAGTTATGGCAAAAGGAGAAGAAGTATTTAAAAAGACATGTATTGTATGTCATCAAGCAACAGGTTTAGGTATTCCGAAAACATTTCCGCCACTTGCTAAATCTGATTTTCTTGTTAATCGCGAAAATGTAATTAATCAGGTTATTAAAGGAAAAACAGGTGAGCTTATTGTAAATGGCGAAACCTATAATAACACTATGCCGCCACAAAATTTATCAGATGAAGATATAGCAGCAGTATTAAGTTATGTTTATAACAGCTTTGGAAATAGTGGAGGAGCAGTTAGTGTGGATGAAGTAAAAGCAGTGAGAGCAAAAGGTTAATAGATAAAAATATTATGCAGAGAGACCGGGATTACCCGGTTTTTTTGTATAAACTATATCGAATTGAGAAAATTTAAAAATCAAATTGCGTTACTTTTACTCATTTTACCTTTGGCAGTTTTTTGTCAGAGGAAGGATGATATTGTCATTGGGAAAAAGTACAAAATTCAATCACTCGTATTAAACGAAATAAGAGAATATTGGATTTATCTTCCCGAATCTTACAATCAATCTCAATCAAAATATCCAGTGTTGGTATTACTTGATGGTGAAACATATTTTCATTCAGCTACTGGAGTTATTCATTTTTTGGCAATGAATAAATTAATCCCCGAAATGATTGTTGTTGCTTTGCCTAACATAGACAGAACGAAAGATTTAACACCTTCTCATTCTGACGTAGGCCCGAATAATGAAATAATGAAAAATATCCTATCGACAAGTGGAGGAGGAGATAAATTTCTTGGTTTTATTTCAAACGAATTGATGCCGATAATTGATAAAAATTACAGAACAGATTCGATTAAAACACTTGTTGGGCATTCATTCGGTGGTCTATTTGCAATCAATTCCTTACTTCAAAATAATAAATGTTTTAAAGCTTATATAGCTATTGATCCTCCACTTTGGTGGGATAATGGTTTATTGATAAACAAGTTAAAAAATGAAACTGATAGCGATAAGTTATTTGGTCAATTTTTATTTTTAACATCATCAAAAGAAACCAACATTGTTCAGCAACGTACATCACAAGTTAACTTTTACACTGAGCTGAGTAAGAAGCATTATTCTTCATTGAAAAGTCAGTTTCAGACATTTGATGATGAAAACCACGCATCCGTTATGCTAGTGAGTTTGAATGCAGGATTGAAATATATTTTCAATGAGTATAATTTGTCAGATATAAAATCAAAAAGTATAAGCGAATTAAAAATACACTATGAAATGCTTTCGAGTAAATGGAACACAGGAATCCTTCCTTCTGAAGAACTTTTAAGATTAGCCGGAAACGACTGTTTAGAAAAACATGACATTACAAAAGCAATTGATTTTTATAAATTAAATGTGTTATGTCATCCAACTTCACCTGATACTTACATTGATTTAGCAAGGGCTTACCAAATAGATAGCAATAACGACCAAGCAATTAAGAATTATAAATTGGCGCTTCAGTTTAAACCCAATAACAAATCAGTAAAAAAAATACTTAAGCGAAAAATAAGTCATAAATAAGCGTTGATTCAAGAATGATATTAAATAGTAATGGATAGTTTATGTTAACAATATTTTTAATTGAAAAATATTGAATACTGATTTGTATAATTGAAATCTCAAAAATTGAAATAAAATGAATAGAAAATTAATAATTGCTTCAGTTATGATCTGTAGCATTTCACTTGCATTTGTTACAGATAAAGCGTTAAGGGGAGTTGATGTAGGTTCAATGGATAAATCTGCAAATCCTCGTGAAGATTTTTATCAATATGCAAACGGAAGTTGGTGTTTAAATAATCCTGTTCCTTCATCAGAGGCAAGATGGACGAGTTTTAATGTGTTATCAGAGTTGAACAACATTCGTTTGAAAGAGATACTTGAAAACGCTGCAGCAGATAAAGCTGCTTCCCCTGAATCAATTAAAGGTAAGATTGGGCTTTTCTACCGAATTGCAATGGACACAGTTAAGCTTGAAAACGAAGGAACCAGACCAGTGTCTATTGATTTAGATATGATAAGAAGTATTAATACGACCAATGAGTTAATGTTAGAAATTGGGCGTTTGCATAAAAAAGGAATCAATGCATTGTTTTCTTTTGATGTAAGTCAAGATATAAAAAACAGTGATCAGTATATTTCATATTTAGGTCAAGGAGGATTAGGTTTACCCGACAGAGATTATTATTTTAAAGAGGATGAAAAATCTCAAAACATCAGAACTCAATATAAAGAATATATTGCCAGTATGCTTAGCATACACCGTCTAAGCCCAGTAAATGCTGATGGTTCTCAAAACCAAACAAAATATCCTGAAATTATTTTCAATATCGAATCCAATCTTGCACGTGTATGCATGACAAGGGTTGAGCGTAGAGATATGGAAAAACAGTATAACAAAAAATCGATTAGTGAATTAAAGTCATTAACACCATCGATTGACTGGGATGTGTATTTTAATGAAATAGGAATTACGCAAAAAAATATTACCAATATTGTTGTTCAACAACCTGATTTCTTTTTACACATAAATCAAGCATTTAAAGATGTTTCGATAGATGATTGGAAAGTTTATTTAGAATGGAAAGTAGTAAATGCAACATCAGGTTATTTAAACAGTAAATTAAGCAGCCGTAGTTTTGATTTTTATGGCAAACTGCTTACTGGTACCAAAGAGCAAAAGCCTAGATGGAAAAGAGTTGTTAGTACAGCAAACTCTATGATTGGCGAACTTGTAGCACAGGAATATGTAAAAGTAGCATTTAGTGAAGATTCGAAAAGAAGAATAAACGAAATGGTAGATAATTTACGTGATGCTTTTAGAGGAAGAATTGAAAAATTAGAATGGATGAGTCCTGAAACTAAGACTAAAGCGATTGAAAAACTGCAGTCGTTTAATCGTAAACTTGGTTATCCCGATAAATGGAAAGATTATACAGAATTACGATTAACTCCTGAAAGTTATTTACAACTTTATTATACATCTTCAGAGTTTGAGCATATTAAAATGATTGATAAACTTGGAAAGCCAATAGACAAATCGGAGTGGGAAATGTTGCCACAAACTGTTAATGCATATTACAATCCGGTTAATAATGAAATTGTATTTCCTGCGGCAATCATGCAGCCTCCATTCTTCAATCCATTAGCTGATGATGCTGTAAATTATGGAGCAATTGGAGCTGTTATAGGTCACGAATTTTCTCATGGTTTTGATGATCAAGGAAGCAAATTCGACTCACATGGAAATATGAATAATTGGTGGAGTGACAACGACAAACAAAAGTTTGAAGCGAAAACAAAAATTTTGGCTGATCAATACAACAAATATAGTGTTGAAGATAAAGTTTTTGTAAATGGACAGCTTACCCTCGGAGAAAACATTGCAGATTTTGCAGGTCTAACTGTTTCTTATGACGCTTATCAAAGATCATTAAAAGGTAAAAGCAAAGTTAACATTGATGGATTTACACCAGAACAAAGATTCTTTATCGGCTTTGCACAAGTATGGAAAAATAATTCAAGACCAGAATATCTTCGTCAGCAAGTGATGACAGATCCTCACTCTCCTGGAAGATTTAGAGTATTGGGACCACTGTCAAACATGCCTGAATTTTATAGTGCATTTGGAGTTAAGTCGGGCGACAAAATGTATATTGACGAAAAGAGCCGTGCTAAAATTTGGTAAGTCGACATTAAATATAAATTATAGCAGAGACGTACTTTTTACGTCTCTGTTTTTATTATGAATAAGTTACCACCGTTTAAAGAGTTGATTATTTATGAAGACAATGAACTTGTTTTTATAAATAAACCAGCATTTATTTCTTCGCTTAATGAAAGAAATAATGAGAATAAAAGTATTATTTCAATTGCTAAAAAATTTAATAATGATTTACAATTATGTCATCGGTTAGATAAAGAAACATCAGGTATTTTGGTACTTTCAAAAAATGCAGCTGTTTATCGTGATATGGCAATAAAATTTGAACATCGTGAAATTGATAAAACATATCATGCCATTGTTGAAGGCTCCCTTTCAGTAGAAAATAAATCGATACATATTCCTTTAGCGGTTACTAAAAAAGGTATTGCAAAGGTTGATTTAAAAGAAGGTCGACCATCTGAAACAATATTTTCTACGATTAAATTATTCAAACATTTTACATTGCTTTCTTGTAAACCAATTACTGGAAGGTTGCATCAAATTCGCATACACTTGGCTTCTCAAAATTTTCCTATTTCAGGCGATTTAACATATGGTGGACAGTTACCGATGCTTTCTAATTATAAAAAGAAATATAAGGTAGGAAAATTTGAAAATGAAAATCCAATGATTAAACGAGTAGCACTTCATGCATTTGAATTGAAGTTTGAATTGAATGGAAAGAATTATGAGATAAGCGCTCCTTACCCAAAAGATTTTGATGTGTTTTTAAAACAGATTGAAAAATTTGAATGCTAATTGGGATTAAAAATCCCAACGTCTTTCGCCAATATTCCATCTCACACCCAATGTAGGAGAGAAGGTTTCCGAATCAAAAATACCACCAACACTTGAAACTTTTCTGTATGTAGCTTTAAACTCTAAAAATAAATTGTGTTTAAGCATATGCGATACAGTTAAATCAAAAATATAAAGATGTGTAAGTACTCCCTGCCCAATAAAATTACCATACTCGTGAGTGTTGTTATAATAGCTCAATGCAATGTTTTTACCATAATTGGATTGCCCTGTATCATTTCCATAAGTGGTGTAAATCCCTGTGAGTTTTATTGTCATTCGGTTTATAGGTTGATATCTTAATACGCCAATCAATTCTCTTAAATTTGCACCAATTGGATGTGCCATATTTTGGTTGTAATTAATGTAAGAGTTTAATCGGTTAAATGAGGTATACATGTAGGGGTTAGCCTGATTATATTCTAATTGTAAATCGAGCGTACTGATGTCTAAAATGTCGATACATTTAATACCTAATTGGTATGCTTGTTTATTTGCAATTGAGCCATTGTTAGCAATTATTTCGCTTAAAATAAATTCAGAAATTACAGCTTGTCCGTAAAGTGAAAAATGTTTTAAGAAGTTATATTTAAAATCTACACCAAGAATTGCTTTATCAGGGCTGTTCAATCCGTTTTCAATTGGTTTGTAAAAAATTACAGGATTTAAATATTGAGGGTCGTAAGATCCGTTTGAATATCCGCTATCTCGTTGAAAAACGATGGTTTGAAAAAGTCCAAGGTTGAAATTTTTTGTTAGATTTATTGAAGCATGTGTAGCAGCATAGTAATGCCATTTGGGTAAATATGCTTCGTGTGGCTGCTGATAATTTAATATTTCGCCAAAAATATTTGTGTAATTGATTTTCCAAAATCGGGTATTAAGTCTAAGAAAGAGATGGTTGGTTGAAAAGTCGGATAAATAAAATGTACGATAACCATTGCCTATAAAATTTTTACCATGTCCAAACTGTATGTCGATGTGCTTACTGGCTTGAAAAGAAATATATCCGCTAGCTAAATTGTAATTAAAAGTTTTACTGTCGTTTGATTTTAAATATCCTGCTCCAGGTATAACGCTATCTTTTTGATAAAAATCCCTAACCCAGCTGTTGGTATGAATAACCTCATCTGTTATTTGAGTATAAAAACTCACAGATCCTTTTATTGA
Source organism: Bacteroidota bacterium (assembly GCA_947481365.1). GTDB lineage: Bacteria > Bacteroidota > Bacteroidia > UKL13-3 > UKL13-3 > CAIUEQ01. Next base: position 9,867 of record CANKGI010000076.1, read on the forward strand.
TCCTCTTACTTCAATTCCACTGCATTGCAATGAAACCATATCTTTTAACCGAGTATCATACCCAAATTGCTGGTAGGTAATAGGATTAACAACTATGTTAAATTCCTTCGAACTATAATCGGCAAATGCAGCTTTATGTTTATATATTTTTGACGAAAGTATCGATTTGGAACTTTTCGTATTTTCACTATTGCTCCATTCAAAATTATCGTTTTGTAGGTAATCAAGATTAAAGTAATCTTGTTTGCTTAGTGCCGTTCTTGAAACATTGAAACTATCAACATATTGAGCAATCGATGCTCTTTTATATAGTTTTGAGGTAGAGTTAAACTCAGTTGGTTCGGCAAGTTTCCCCGATTTTATTTCAAATCTATCCAAAAGATAAATGCTGTTTGAACCCAAAGGAACGTAGCTGCTTTGAGCGATTGAAATTACTGGAGCAAATATGGTTACAGTTAAAAATATGATAAATGGTTTTACCAACAAATTCATAAAACAAAAATGCAGGTTTATGTTGGTTTTCAAAAATGTAAATGTTAAACTGCACATAAATGATATTAAAATATCTAAACTAGCATATTATTTAGAATATTTTAAGAAACTAAGTGTTTAGATTTGAACAATAAAATTATTTATATTGAAAATACTAGAAAATAAAAGTTACATGGATAAGCTTATCAAGCTTTTCCTATTTAGCGTTTTATTGTCATCTTCTTCATTGATCAATCCTTTGCGTGCAGATCACGTTGCTGGTACCGATTTGTCATATACATGTACAGGTACACCAGGTGTATGGCACATTACCTTTTCTTTTTATCGAACTTGTTCAGGTATTGCTGTTTGTTATCCCAATACATGTGGCTCTTCTTGTAGTCGCCCTGTTAGCATTACAGGAGCTGATCCAGGGTGTAGCGGAATAAGTTATGGAACTCAAACATTATATTTAACAGGCGTTCGAGATGTAAATCCAAATCCTATGTGTCCAAGTGCAAAAAGTATTTGCAATAATATGGGATGTGTTACAGCTGGAACCTATACTCCGGGAGTTGAACGTTATGATTTTGAAGGTGATGTTGATTTAAGGGGTTTACCTCCCAATTGTTGTAATGTAAAAATTTCTTGGGGAGAATGTTGTAGAAGTGCCGAAATATCTACCGGTTCTACATGGCAAAATTATTATATCGATTGTACAATTAACCGATGTGCGGCTGCAAACAATCCATGTAGCAGTTCTCCAATATTAACAAATGATCCATTTGCAGTTATTTGTGGAGGTCAACCATACGTTTTTAATAATGGTGCGATTGATCTTGAAGGCGATTCATTGTCTTATGCATTCACACCTTCACTTCAAGCACTTGGCCAGTCGGTAACATATAATGCACCATTTGCATGGGATGCACCAATGCCTTACATAGGTGCTAAAAACGGTCCATTCCCAACTGGTATTAGCTGCGACCCCAATACCGGTGATATTATGTTTACTCCACAATATGGAGCAGGTGGTCAGTTTGTGGGAGTAATGGCGGTTCAGATTTATCAATGGCGAACAATTAATGGTGTACCAACGATAGTTGGAATTACTCGAAGGGACATACAGATGTGGCTCATCAATTGTCCTCCAAACACACCTCCAAGAATTATGACCAATCCATCACTTGGAAATCAGCCAAAATTATATTGGGAGGTTTGCTCAGGCAATACGCTTTGTTTTGATGTGATAGCCAAGGATACCGATTATTATCCTTTCAATTCTCCACCAATTTCAGATACCACATACTTAAAATGGAATCAGGCTTTAGCAAGTTTTGGAGCAACTTTTCTTCCAAAATATGTTCCTGCCAATCGCAAAATAATTGGTCCACGTGAAGATATTTATCAGTTTTGCTGGACTCCAACTGATGCCATGGCGCGCTCGTTGCCATATTATTTTACTGTAACTGCAAAAGATAGCAGGTGTCCGAATCCGGGAACTGTTACACGTGCAATTTCGGTTAAGGTTTTAGCTAAAGCTGATGTTTCTATCATTAAAAATGATTTGAAATGTGGCAAGTGGCAAGTCTCGTATTTTAAGAATAAACCATCTCAAACTTTTTCACTTGTAACATGGAATGTTGGCAAAACGCCAAATGATTTTTCAGGTACGAATGTTAATACCTATACAAATGTTCAAACCACACCCGTTTTGTTTTTTGCTGTTGGTGGAAAATATCTTGTTGAACTTAATGTAAATACACCTGGCCCTTATGGCGTAGGTTATTGCACTAAGCAATATTTTGACACACTAACAGTTGATACAACTGTTGCACCATTTGTTCGCGATACATTTACTTGTTTGGGTTCACCAGTTACTTTACCCTATTTTGCAAAATGGGGCAGACCACCATATTCATTTCGTTGGTTTTTATCACCCGATACAACCTTCCCTGTGAATGCACCATTTTTCACGCTTACTTCATTCACACCTAATCCTGCACCTGTACAAACCACTCGCTATACTTTACAAGTTAGAGATTTAAATGGTTGTCGTGCATACGATTCGAACGTAATTGTTGCAGTAAAACCATTGCCTGTTTTTCTTCCTTTGGATTCGCAACGAATATGTAACGGAAGCACCTACACCATGAACTTCGGTAACAATAATGGCAACGTAAAAAAATATAAATGGAGCACAGGAATTGCTGCCG
>CANKGI010000077.1 GCA_947481365.1 Bacteroidota bacterium
AATCCAACAAAGTTATTAGCTGAACTAACATCATTATTATCATTATAGTTTGTACCCTGTAAGCCTTGATAAAAAGTCCATATTCCAGACGTTGCAGAATTACTGGCAGAAGCATCTCCAAACAATACTTTGAATGATGTATAAAACTCAGTACTTGCCGTATAAGAAACGGCTGGTGATACTTTTATAACAGAAGCAGTTGAAGAACATACAGCTCTTAAATATGCTCCAGTTGTTCCTAAAGGATTAGAAGCTGTGGCTAAATTGACAGTAGCAGTTGCAGCAGCAGCACCAGCTCTTGCATATGTTGTTCCACTCGTTGGATTAGGGAGAAAAGCAGCCGAACCAGTCTGGCTTGCATGTGAACCAGTTGTAACGCCAAAATTTTGAGTTGTAGTCTGCCCCCAACCCCTCATCGGCAAAATGCAAATAAATAAAGCAGCAATAAAAAATGTATAAAGTTTTGTATTTAAAAAGAATTTTAAGGTACTCATATGTGAAATTTACTCCAATTATCTATGTTGAATGTTATCGAACTTTAAACATAAAATTAATTTGGTGTTTTTTAAAATCACAAATTGGAGTCTAGCTGTATTGAGAAATAAATAGCGGTTATACAATTTGGTGTTAAAAAATATTTTTTACTGCGACATTTTTTTCGACTGTTTTTAGCCAATAAAGAGGTGAAAAGGAATAAAGCGATGGAGAAATTAATTTACAAATGAATGAGTTTGAACTCGAGCTTTTTGGCAAAAGTGGTGTAATATTCTTTAATGGTTGTTTCAACCGAATCGATGTTCCTAAAATCTTGAAGCATGTCGATTAATAAAATATCAAAAACACATCCTTCAACAAATTTTATTTCTTTGCCAAAACCACAAACACACAATGCATTTGTTTTGCGTAAAAATCTTTTGATGTGTCGTAAATCTGTGTTTAAGGTATGGCAAGTTCCGAAGTGAATGATTTTATTATTGCAATTTGGTCCAAGCATATCAGCAAGCTCATCAAGCGTTACAATTTCTTTCCCAACAAGAATTTGATTTGGTTTTCCGTGAAATGCTATGTATAAAATGCTGTAATCTTTGTAACGTTTGAGTTGCCACTGTTTTAAGTAATAGGCTAAATTTTCTCGCGTTCCACAATGTCTGTGAATGTAATTGATATCGCGATTCTGTTTCATGAACATCAATACGGCAAGTACCGATGTTTCGCTCTTGAGATCTTTGCTCCAATCTCCTTCTACACAAAAAACTTCTTTACTGTATGTTTTAGCGAATTTCATTTTTTGTATTCATAAAAAAGGCTGCAAATAACTCAATCACCCACAGCCTTTTGTTTTTTATGTTGTCATTATATTAGTCAACGTTATCGTGTAAAAAAGAATTGTTGGTTCTTATTTCTACTTTATTTTTTGCGCCATCATCAAACAATGTCAACCTCGAAATTTGTTGTTCAGATGAATGAGGCACTTCGTTTAATTTTTTATTTTTTCGTTTGTAAGCAGGCTCTTTTTCTAAATCACGAATACCTCCAGGAGAATTAATGGTAACATTCAAATTTTTCAATTCTTTGATACGTTGAATGTGTTTTTCAATTTTTAATTCCTGCTCTTCTGTGTTGGCTACAGGGTCGATATCATTCACCATATTGTTCACTTCATTCATCAACTCTTCTATCTGCTCTTCCTTTGCCATTACCTCGTTAACAATGTTTCTGATTTCCTCATCTTCGTTTATGGGTTGTTCTTCGAAACTCATTTCGGGAATTATTTCTTCCTGAATGTTTTCTACTATTTCTTCCTCTTCAATTTTTAACTCGAAACGAATTTCTTCTTCTTCTTTCATTTCGAAAGCTGGTGTTTCAACTTCTTCCACTTCCTCTTCTTTTACAACTTCTTCAATCACATTTCCAACAATCATTTCAGGTTTTGCAGTTGGCTCATGAAGCATTATTTTAACTTTTTGTTCAACAACAGTTTCGATAATATTCTGATGAATGATTTTGTTTTCGCGAGCTTCAAAACCTGTAGCAATAATGGTTACAGCAAGTTTGTCTCCTATTGTTTCATCGTAGCTTGTGCCAAAAATCATTTCGGCAGTTAAGCCCGATTCGTTCTGAATATAATTTGAAATCAAATCAACTTCATCCATCAAAACTTCTTGCGTTCCTGAAGTGATATTTAATAAAATATTTTTAGCTCCGAATATTTGATTGTCGTTTAACAATGGAGAAGCGAGTGCTGTTTTTACTGCTTCAATTGCACGATTTTCTCCTTCTGCCATTGCCGATCCCATCAATGCAACACCACTGTTTTTCATGACCGTTTTCACATCTTCAAAGTCAACATTAATATATCCGGGATGTGTAATGAGTTCGGCAATTCCTTTTGCTGCAGTTGTTAAAATATCGTTTGCATGACTGAAGGCCTGACGTAACGGTAAGTTTCCGTACATCTCTTTTATTTTATCATTGCTAATTACAAGTAAACAATCAACGCTGCGTTTTAAATTTTCTAAACCTTCATGCGCATAATCTTTACGTTTTTTTCCTTCAAACGAAAATGGTGTTGTTACAATTCCAACAGTTAAAATGTCGAGCTCTTTTGCTGTTTTAGCAATAATTGGAGCTGCACCTGTACCTGTTCCACCGCCCATTCCGGCAGTGATAAAAAGCATTTTAGTATTTACACCAAGCACTTCAATAATATCTTCAATGGCTTCCATTGCAGCTTTCTTACCTACTTCAGGATTTGATCCTGCTCCAAGTCCTTGTGTTAAACCTGAACCCAATTGAATTTTGTTTGGAATTGGACTGGCTTCGAGTACTTGCAAATCGGTATTGCAAATAACAAAATCAACGCCTTTGATTCCTTGCGAAAACATATGATTAACTGCGTTTCCACCACCACCACCAACACCAAGTACTTTTATAATGCTTGATTTATCTTTTGGTAAATCGAATCTTAAATGTGTGTCCATATTATTTTTATTTTGTCAACGGTTGACAGTCGACAGTCGACCGTGGACAGTTAACTATTTATTGATAATCTTTCATGTCATCATCATCCAGCCAAGCTTTTCCTTTTTCAAGAATTTTGCTTAAAAAGCCTTTCGATTTTTCATCGGTTTTCTTTGTCTTTTTGTCTTTGATTTCTGTTTCGTCTTCAATCACTGTATCGTTGCTAATGCTCTCCAGTCCTTTTAATACAAGACCAACACCGGTTGCATACATCGGGCTTTTAATTTCTTCTACAATTGATTTCGAAATATGCTCATTTGGATAACCGATACGTGTGTCAATTCCAGTTACAAACTCAACCAGTTTATCAAGATGTTTTAATTGTGAACCACCACCGGTAATTACAATTCCTGCATTTAATTTTTTCTCCAGTCCAGAGCTTTTTATTTCATATAAAACCGACTCAAAAATTTCTTCAACACGTGCTTGAATAACTAGTGCTAAATTTTTTACCGAAACTTCTTTTGGTGGTCGTCCGTGGAAACCAGGAATACAAACGATTTCATTTTCTTTATTTTCTTCGGCAAGAGCTGAACCGCATTTTACTTTTAACAACTCGGCTTGATTTTTTAGTACCGAACAACCTTCAACAATATCTTCGGTAATGATATTTCCTCCAAAAGGAATCACAGCTGTATGACGAATAATTCCGTTTTTGAATATGGCAACGTCAGTTGTTCCACCACCAATATCCACTAAGCAAACACCAGCTTCGAGTTCTTCATTTGTTAAAACTGAATCAGAAGATGCAAGTGGTTCAAGAATTAAATCGGCAACATCTAAACCGGCACGATTAACACATTTATAAATATTTTTTATGGCATCAACATGTCCGGTGATGATGTGAAAATTTCCGGATAAACGTACACCGGCAATTCCGATTGGATCGGTAACATCTGTAAAATCATCAACCGAAAATTCTTGTGAAAGAACGTGAATGATTTCATCACCAGCAGGCAAGGCAAGTTTGTGTGTATCGCTTATCAGTTTGTCTACATCCTGTTGTGTAATTTCATCATCGGTGTTGATACGGCTGATAGAATTTCGGTGTTGAATGCTTTTGATATGTTGACCGGCAATACCAACATGAACCGAGTGAATTTCAATTCTCACTTTGCCGCTTTCCATCGATTTTTTTGCGTTATCAATCGCTTCACGAATGGCTTTAACTGTTTTATCGATATTGCGAACCTCACCTCTGATTACACCAAGAGATTCGGATTTTCCGATACCAAGAATTTCAACTTTACCATGATCATTTTTTGCACCAACAATGGCACAAACCTTTGTTGTACCAATATCTAACCCAACAATTATTTTTTGAATATTACTTGTTGAACTTTCTTTAGGTTTACCGTTTTCAGTTGCTGCTTCCATACTAATTTTATGAAATAATTTTATTAATTATCCTGTTGATGAGTTACTTTTTCTTTACACAAACAATCTGTCCATCATAACTCAGATTGATGCTGCTGTATTTATTCCAACCCATTTGACTAAGCCCTTCTTTATAAAACAACATCAGCCTTGCAAACTTGTCTTCCATGTTATCAGTTGTACCAAAAACAATCTGATGCTCACCGATTTTGGGTATTAAGACAAGGTCGCTTTCGGCATTAACAAATATCTGCTCGATCTGTGCCTTCCAGAAAGCATCTTTATCAACATATGTTGCTATCTTGAAGAGTTCATTGCACACCAAACTTTGGAGTGAATCGCGTCCAGAATAAGACTCAAAAATGTTTCCAGTTGCAACCATCACTCGTGCTGTAAATCGCTCTGACAAAGGCATCTTCAGCCCTTTTCGGTCTATGTAAAAACCGGTTCCATCGGGTTTAATAACACGCAAAATTGGCTCCCGTTGTATTAAGTTGATGTAAAGCACACCGTTCATATCTGTGAACACTTTTGCCTTTTCAATCATCTTATTGTGAAGAAGTGTTTTCTCAAGATTTGGATAATGCAGCGAATTCATGTTAGCTCCAATGATCGACTTTTCGTCACCATCGTGCCTGATTGTTTTGATAACCGTTTCGCGATCTACGAAAAGCAATTCGTTTTTGGGTTCAATCTCAACATCGATTTTACTGCATGTAATTTCTTTTTCTTTTTTGTTTACAAAAGCAAGGCTCACAATCAATCCACCAAGCAAACAAATCCACATGGTTATAATTCCGATTTTTTTTAATTGTGTTATGAATTTTTGCTTATCGAATTTCATTTTTTTAATTAATTGAAAATTGAATGATTGTCTATGCTTTAAATTTTCATTATCAAATAGTCAAATTATCCCATCATCAAATTGTCTAATATTATTTTTAACGGACTTACCAATTGGTCGATATCACCGGCTCCAAGAGTGAGTAATACTTCAGGTTTTTTGTTTTTTATTATTTCGAGAACATCTTTTTTCGAACACAACATATTGTTTGCGTTAGTCATTTTATTTAAAATAATGTCGGATGTAATTCCTTCAATTGGCAGTTCGCGTGCAGGATAAATATCGAGCAACAACACATCATCAGCCAACGATAAACTTTCGGCAAATCCATCGACAAAATCACGAGTTCGTGTAAATAAATGCGGCTGAAAAATGGCTGTTATTTTTTTATCGTGATACATTTTTTTAACAGAAGAAATGGTTGCTCGCAATTCTTCAGGATGATGCGCATAATCATCAATGTAAATTTGTTTTTCGTTTTTGATGATGTACTCAAAACGTCTTTTTACACCGGTAAATGATGCCAAGGCATTTCTAAGTTCTTCATCAGAAACACCTGCAATTATTGATGCTGCCGATGCTGCTACAGCATTTTCAACATTGTGTAAACCTGGAATGCCGAGATATAAATCTTTTAAAATCTTATCATCAAAATGTAAATCGAAAAAATATTGGTCGCCAATAATTCGAATATTGTCTGCAAAAAAATCAGCAGTCGTTTTTATCGAATAGGTTTTGCATTTCTTTTGTGGAGACTTATAATTATAAGTCTCTACGAGATCTAATTCTTTCTTTATGATTAATGTTTCACGGCATTGCGAAGCGAAATCAAAAAATGATTTTTTCAGTTCTTCATGCTTGCCATAAATATCCAAATGATCTGCATCAGTTGAAGTGATGATAGAAATAGCAGGATGTAAGGTGAGAAATGAACGGTCGAACTCGTCAGCTTCGACAACCATTAATTGTTGATCAATTGACAGTTCACGGTTCACTGTTTTGTCTGTGATCTGTGATCTGTGATCTGTGATCGTATGTAATAAAAGATTCGAATGATAATTTGTGGAAATACCACCAAGAAAAGCGGAGCAATCTAATTTGCTCTGTTTTAAAATATGTGCAATGAGTGTTGAGGTTGTTGTTTTTCCATGCGTTCCGGCTACACCAATGGTTTTGTATTCATCAGTTATCAAACCCAAAACCTGCGAACGTTTCATGATGGTGAAATTATTTTCACGAAACCATTTCCATTCTTCATGATCTTTTGGAATTGCTGGTGTCAACACAACCAATGTTTCATTTGAATTAAATCTAAAATCTAAAATCTTAATTCCAAAATCTTCATAATGAACTTCAATTCCCTCACTAATTAATTCTTTTGTTAGATCAGTTTCGGTTTTATCGTAACCATACACTTTTATTCCCAAATGATTAAAATAGCGGGCAATAGCACTCATGCCAATGCCACCAATACCAAGGAAATACGCGTATTTTATGTTTTTAAAATTCATTGCTGTTTTATAAATAGAAATTCTATATCATTAATCCCACCACTTTGTATTTTATAACCCAATGTGTTTAAATATTTGAATGCTTTAACTTTTTCTAAGAATAGATCATCGGCATTAAATTTGCCACCATGTATATCTATTTTTTTTGATAAATATTCAGTTTCTCCATTATCAAATTCAACATAAGTGTATATGCCAAAATTTAATTTAGCGTATTTGGTTTTAGCATCCTCATTTTTTGAAAAGGATGTTATTAAAACGAATGCAACTATTCCTAATAAGGAAACAATCAAAAATTTAGTTTTCATAATATTTAGTTTTTAAATATTTTCAACGTTCATTAATCACTTTCATTACTTCATCCACAATATTTTTTGCAGCATCGGGCATAGCAAATGATGCAATATTATTTTTGAGTAAAACTTGTGTTGTTTCATTATCGGCAAGAGCAATTATTTCATCAACCAATTTTTCACGAGCATCCATATCTTTTACTAAAATGGCAGCCTGCCGATCAACCAAAGCCATCGCATTTTTTGTTTGATGATCTTCGGCAACGTTTGGTGATGGAACTAATATCACAGGTTTTTTCACTTGTGCCAACTCGGCAATACTCAAAGCTCCTGCACGCGAAACCACTACATCAGCTGCAGCATAAGCGAGATTCATTTCGTAGATGAAAGCAAAAATTTTTGCGGTCGACTGTCGACTGTCGACTGTCGACTGTTTTGCATCAAAACGCTTCCCCGTTTGCCATATCATTTGCAATCCGGCAGATTCAATTTTTTGTAAGCCGTTTAAAATGCTTTCGTTAATGGTGCGTGCTCCTAAACTTCCTCCAATTACCAAAATGGTTTTTTTATTGGTATCAAGATTGAAAAATTTCATCGCATCATCCCTAAGTGAATTTACATTCATCAAATCTTTTCGAACCGGATTTCCTGTTTTTACAATTTTTCTTTCAGGGAAAAAGCGTTCCATTCTTTCATACGCCACACAAATTTTCTCGACTCTGTCTTTTAAAATTTTATTGGTAATTCCGGCATACGAATTTGCTTCGTGTATGATAGAAGGAATTTTTTTCATCGTTGCTGCGTACAACATAGCACCGCTGGCATAGCCACCAAAACCAATAGCTACATCGGGTTTAAATGTATTTAATATTTGCAAAGATTTAAATACACTGCTGATAACTTTTACAGGGAATAAAATATTTTTGATGCTCAAACTGCGTTGCAAACCACTAATCCAAAGACCAATAATTTTGTAACCGGCTTTCGGAACTTTTTCCATTTCCATTCTATCACTAGCTCCAATAAAAAGTATATCAACATCAGGAAATCGATTTTGCAATTCCTCTGCAACAGCAACTGCCGGATATATATGTCCGCCAGTACCACCACCACTTATAATTACTTTTAACTTTTTCATCAACGTTTTAATTTCCTCTGAGGAAAATATTTTTAAGTTGCTACAATTTCTTTTTCATTAACTGAATTTTCGTCCAACTTTTCTGTTTCACTTTCTGGTTCATCTTGTTCAATATATCTGCTCACACTCATAATCACACCAAACGCTACACTCGTTAATAGTATGGATGTTCCTCCTTTACTAACCAATGGAAGTGTTAATCCTGTTACGGGAAATAAATTTACTGCCACAGCCATATTTATCAATGCCTGAAGCGTGAGTGAAAAACTCAATCCAACTGCGATTAACGCACCAAATGCTTTCGGGCTTTTTAATACAATTCTTATAGCTCGATACAAAAAAAACATATATAGCATGAGCATAATGAGTGCTCCAGTAAAGCCATATTCTTCGGCAATAATTGCATAAATAAAATCGGAATAAGCTTCAGGTAAGAAATTTCTTTCCGTGCTGTTTCCCGGAAATTTTCCGAATACACCACCTGTTGCTATCGCAATTTTTGCATGATCATTTTGATAAGATTTATCAGGATTATTTTCATGTTTACCAAATGATTCCATTCGGTGTTTCCATGTTTCCATACGTCCCATTCCCCTTATTGCTTTTTCGGGGACAAGAAATAAAAACAGAAATAATATAACTCCGACTATTACAACTGAACCAGTTATTATTGCTAGATGTCTGATCTTTACCCTTCCAATAAAAAGAATCAAAAAGCAAGTCGCAAAAAGTACCAGTGCGGTTGATAAATTTTCGGGAGCAATTAATACACAAATTGCTGTGATGTGAGCAAGAATTGGCAAAAATGTTTTTTTGAAATCGTCAATTGTATCTTGCTTTCTTGCAAGTTCTCGCGTTACAAACATAATAATGGCAAGCTTTGCCACATCTGATGCCTGAAAAGTTATTCCCAACAAACTTACCCATCGTTTTGCTCCATTTATTTCTATTCCCCAAATCAATGTATAAATTAATAATGGATATGTGAGCCAAATTAAAATTTTAGAAACACCAATAAAATATTTGTAATGGATGGTATGAACAGAAAGCATGATCATAAATCCCATCAGTAATAATCCTGCTTGCTGAAATAAATAAATCTCAACATTGCCTCCATTTTTTTTGTAAGCCAATGCACCTGTTGAACTATAAATAGCCAACAGCCCCCAAATGGAGAGTGCAAAAATGATGGCCCACATATATTGGTCACCTTTTGGTTTTAATTTTTCCCAGGTATTCAAAATAATTAATAATTATAAATTAATAATGAATAATTCATTGTCGTGCGTATTTATTCTTTACTTGATTTTAAAATGCTGGTCAAAATTTTCAACAATTCTTCGCAATCATCCATCAATGATTTAGATAGTTTATCATCAATATATTTTGTTGCATGAAGTAATCTTATCCAATACAAAGTTTCCCTTGCTTCCTTGTATGATATTCCTATTTTATTTATGAAATCTTTTTTTGAAACTCCACCAATAGCCTCTTCTGCATTGCTTCCAATTGATGTGCCACTTGCCAAAATTTGCCCTGATAATTCATACTCTTTAAATTCTTTGATTAAATATTTATAGAGATTTACAATCCTCACCGCAAATGCAAACGACTTATCCAAAATAACGTTTTCGGTTTTCATAGAAATTATTAATTCTTCATTATTAATTCATAATTAAAGATCCTTCACTGCTTTTTTAAACTGACGACCTCTGTCTTCATAATTTTTAAATAAGTCGAATGAAGCACATGCCGGTGATAGTAAAACAGCTTCGCCTGCTTTGGCAAGTTTGTGTGCAACATGCACAGCTTCTTTTGCCGAAGTTGTATTCACAATCATATCTACATCAGCTCCAAATGCTTCATGAATTTTTCGGTTATCCAATCCCATGCAAACAATGATTCGCACTTTTTCTTTTACCATTTCTTTGAGTAATGCATACTCATTTCCTTTGTCAACTCCGCCTGCAATCCAGATGGTTGGTTTTTCCATACTTTCTAAAGCATACCAAGCCGAATTTACGTTCGTAGCTTTCGAGTCGTTGATGAATTCAACACCACCAACCATTCCTGCAGGTTCTAAACGATGTTCAACATTTTGAAAGTCGGATAAACTTTCGCGAATTGTTTCCTTGCGGATGTTGAACACTTGTCCGATGATGGCTGCAGCCATTGAGTTGTAAGTGTTGTGACGACCTCTTAGTGATAGTTCATTTATATACATAGTGAAGGGATTTAAATTTTCTTTTGAAATGGATGAATGAATGATTCCGTTTTCGGCAAATGCACCAATAGCTAATTTTTTTAGAAATGAAAATGGAATTTGTTTTGCCTTGATTTCGAATTTTGAAATGTTGTTTAATGTGAGTTCATCATCTGCACAATAAATCAAAACATCATTTTCTGTTTGATTTTGTGTGATGCGAAATTTAGAGTTGATATAATTTTGAATTTCGTAATCGTATCTGTCGAGATGATCGGGAGTGATGTTTGTAATTACAGCAACATCAGCTTTAAAATCATACATATCATCAAGCTGAAAACTGCTTAACTCGAGTACGTAATATTCGTAATTTTTTTCGGCAACTAAACGAGCAAAGCTTGTTCCTATATTTCCTCCGCAAGCCACATTCAGTCCAGCCTTTTGCATCAAATGGTAAACCAAAGAAGTGGTTGTGGTTTTACCGTTTGTGCCGGTTATGCAAATCTTTTTAGCAGATGTAAATCGAGCAGCAAATTCAATTTCAGAAATGACAGGAATATTTTGTGCTTTTATTTTTTTAACGAGTTCATTTTTATCTGAGATGCCTGGGCTTTTAATAATTTCATTTGCATTCAGAATTTTTTCTTCCGTGTGATGATTTTCTTCAAAAGCAATTTGATGAGCATTCAATTCACTTTTAAAATTCTCAGGAATCGTTCCACTATCAGACACAAAAACATCAAAGCCTTTTTGTTTGGCTAAGATGGCTGCACCAGTTCCGCTTTCTCCGCTACCTAATATGACGATTCGTTTGTTCATTTATATTTTTGTGATGAAGAAATTAAGTGATGAGGTGATGAAGGTTAAAGTCCTTCATATCTTCATTTCCTCATTCCCTCTTCTCTTTTTTTATCTAATTTTTAAAGTCAGTATTGTTACAATTGCCAGCATAATTCCCATGATCCAAAAACGTGTTACAATTTTTGATTCGTGGTATCCACTTTTTTGATAATGATGATGCAGTGGCGACATTTTAAATAATCGATGTTCGCGTGCATATTCAATTCCGTGTTTTTTCTTTTGGTATTTGAAATAATAAACCTGAAGAATGACCGATAAATTTTCGATGAGAAATATTCCGCATAGAATAGGAATCAATAATTCTTTTCGTACCATTAATGAAAATGATGCAATGATTCCACCCAATGCCAAACTACCAGTATCGCCCATAAATACTTGAGCCGGATAAGCATTGTACCATAAAAATCCAACACACGCTCCAACAAATGCTCCGGCAAAAACCATCATCTCGCCTAGATGTGGGATGTACATAATGTTTAAATATTTTGAGAAAACGATGTTACCAGAAACGTATGCAAATACTCCAAGTGTTACGCCAATAATTGCCGATGTTCCTGCAGCTAAACCATCTATTCCATCGGTAATATTTGCACCATTCGATACGGCTGTGATGATGAAAATGACAACCAATAAATAAATTAGAAAGTTGTAATCTTTATAACTGCTTCCAACAAACTTTAACATGTTGGCATAATCAAATTCGGTATTCTTTAAAAATGGAATGGTTGTTTTTGTGCTGTGCTCGTCTTTGGTTAACACCAGTTGATTATCGATAACCTGAGTTTGTAAATTATTTTGTGAGATGAACTCAGTTGTTACTTCATTCGGATTGTATATCTGACGTGTTTTTACATTCTGATTGTAATATAAAGTTGTTGCTACAATTACGCCCAAGCCTACTTGCCCTAACACTTTAAATCTACCTGCAAGACCTTCTTTGTTTTTCTTAAATACTTTTATGTAATCATCTAAGAAGCCCACTAAACCTAACCATATGGTTGAAATGATCATGAGTATGATGTACACATTTTCGAGACGAGCAAACAGTAATGTTGGAATAAGTATGGCACTTAAAATAATAAGTCCACCCATTGTTGGTGTACCTTGTTTTTGTTTTTCACCTTCAAGTCCGAGGTTGCGAACAGTTTCTGCAACTTGCAATTTTCTCAACCATTCAATGAGGTTTTTACCAAATAT